>CANQXC010000001.1 GCA_947627785.1 uncultured Clostridia bacterium
TTAGAATTTCTCAAACAGAGCAAAAATTAAAAAAAGATAATATCAAGACTGAAAAAGAAGCTAATAAAACACATTATTATATTGGTAAAAATATAAGAGAAATAATTGCTAAAAATGGTGGAACTATGCCAGAAGACTTGCCTACACCTAAAAAAGCCTAAAACAATTAGAAAAAGAGAATAATAAAAGTTTAAGAAAAAATAATAGTTTCTTAATGAGTTGTAAATATCTACGTCGTTGGCACCAAAATAAAAAGCTAATTGTATTTACCTACAATTAGCTTTCTTTATTGTTCTCTCTATACATTACTTTTCTTTTTTCCAAATGTTACATCTTGGAATAAGAAATTCTTGAAGCTTTGCCATGTAACATCTTGATGTAAGAATTCATTTATTTCGTCTTCAACTTTTTGTTGATATGGAGTTAATTCTACTTTTATCTCGTATGTTAAAATTCCTTTTAACTTGGCCCAGAATGAAGGTTTTGCTGGTAAGTTTGAGCCATTAGTACTGCATACTCTAAAAGAAGAGTTGCCTGTTTCTACTCCACCATTTCCTGCATTCTCTATTCCTGTGACTGTATTTCCACCTACACTTGCATCATTTCCCTCCATTGGAATAAATCTTGATACTTCTTTCATTATTTTTCCTCCCTTTTAAAGTATTATTTTTGAGATTTCTTTTGTATTTTTATAATTTGCATTTTAACCTCTCTTCATCTTCATTTCATTTATACTACATTTTTTTCCAATAATCAATAGTTTTTTCCAATATTTTCTTTACATTTTTGTTACACATATGTTACAAAAATATTACATTGTTTATATTGATGCTCCAACAAGCTCCAATCCCTCTCTTTTTATAATCTTTACATATCGTATAGTATTTTCTAAACTATCTCCTTGTGCCTTCACACTTATGTAGTTAGTTGTATGTCCTCCGTATATAACTATCCTGAATTGTAGATTCAAAAAGAACTTCTAAATTTTTTCCTATGTATCTTTCTAAAAATTCTATTTCATTTTTATTTGATAATTCTATTAATCTTTTGCTTCTTTCTTCCTTCTTTTCAGGACTTATTTGATCCTTCATTTTTGCAGCAACCGTTCCCCCTCTCATTGAATATTTAAAAACATGCATCTTACTAAATTTTATCTTCTCTAAAAATTTATATGTTTTATTAAATTCTTCTTCTGTTTCACCTGGAAAACCTACTATAATATCTGTTGTTAATGCTACATTAGGAAATTTTTCTCTTAACAGATTTACACCGTGTTCAAATTCCTCCACAGTGTATTTTCTGTTCATTCTTTTTAACGTTTCATTACAACCACTTTGTAAAGATAAGTGAAAATGGTCACAAATTTTATTTACATTTTCTAATCTATTTACAAATTCCTCTGTTATTAAGTTAGGCTCTAAAGAACCTAATCTTATTCTTTTAAGACCTTCTATTCCATTTATTTGTTCTAGTAAATCTATCAATTTAGTACCATCTTTAAAGTCTTTACCATATGATGCAACATGGATTCCTGTTATAACTACTTCCTTAATTCCTGTTTTTACAATTTCTTTAATTTCTTTCATTACATTTTCTGGTTTTCTACTTCTTACTCTTCCTTTTGCATAAGGTATTATACAATATGAACAAAAGTTATCACATCCATCTTGTACTTTTATTACAGCTCTAGTTTTTTCCGTATATGTTACTGTTCCAAAATCTAGAAATTCTTTTTCCTCTTCTATTTTTTTATTTTCTTGTGTGTTTATCTCATTGTTTATATCTTGCGTTTTAGTTTTATCTTTTATATCTTGTATTTTATCTTTTAAATTATTTTTCTGTGTTTCACCGTTCAACTCTTTAATATTAATTCTATCTTTCAAATAAGCTTCCACAACATCTATCAAATGACTCTTCCCAGCATTTCCAATTATTAAATCTAATTCTTCTATTTTCTCTAATTCTTGTTTATTAACCTCAGCATAACAGCCTGTTGCTACAACTATTGCATTACTGTTTTTTTGTTTTGCTTGTCTTATAATTTGTCTTGACTTTTTATCTGCCATATTTGTAACTGTACAAGTATTTATTAAATATATATCTGCTTTTTCTTCAAAATCTACAACCTCATATTTTCTTTCTACAAATTGCTGTGTTATCGCATTTGTTTCATATTGATTTACCTTACAACCGTAATGTGTAAAATGCTACTTTTTTTGGCATGTTTTATTTCTCCTTTCCCATTAATGCTTTGACTTAAAAAGAATTAAATTTTGGCAAAGCAAAATTATTTAAAACTCTTATACTAATTTTATAGTTAAACACGATTTTAAAATAATTTTACATAGCCAAAATTCTAATTCTCTATTTTAAATATAATTATATTATTCATTAGGTGAATCTTCTTGTGAGCCTACTGAAGCTGGTGGTTTTGACATTTTCAATTCTTGCCATCTTTCTTCTGATATTAATGTTTTTCTTGGTTTACTTCCCTCATATCCTGAAATTATTCCCCTTGCCTCCATCTGGTCTATTATTCTTCCTGCTCTTGTATAACCTATTTTAAATCTTCTTTGTAATCCAGATGCTGATATTTGTCCCATATCTACTGCCATATCAATTGCATCCATTAAAAATTCATCCATATCATCATCTTCGTCACTATCTAGTTCTTGGTCAGTTGTATCTGCCTTTTCTATCTTCTCTAATATATCATCACTATATGATGGACCTCCATTATTTTTTAAGAATGTAACTATTTTTTCAACTTCTCCATCTGATATAAATGCACCTTGAACCCTTTGAGGTTTTATTGTACCTGATGGATAGAATAACATATCTCCTTTTCCTAATAACTTTTCTGCACCAATTGAATCTAATATAGTTCTTGAGTCTACACCTGATGTTACTGCAAATGCAATTCTACTTGCTATATTTGCTTTTATAACACCTGTTATTACATCCACAGAAGGTCTTTGTGTTGCTATTACTAAGTGCATTCCTGCAGCTCTTGCCATTTGTGCTAATCTACAAATTGCATCTTCAACCTCTTTTGCTGCAACCATCATTAAGTCAGCAAGCTCATCTATTATTATTACTATTTGTGGAAGTTTTTCTTCTATTCCTTCACTTTCTAATGCTTCATTATATCCTACAATATCTCTTACATTTTTTTCTGCAAATAGATGGTATCTATTTACCATTTCTTGTACTGCCCATGATAATGCACCAGCTGCCTTTTTAGGCTCTGTTACAACTGGAATAAGTAAATGTGGTATCCCATTATATACTGATAATTCTACAACTTTTGGATCTACCATTACTAGCTTTACTTCGCTTGGTTTTGCTTTGTAAATAATACTTGTTATAAGTGTATTTATACAAACACTCTTTCCTGAACCTGTACTTCCTGCAATTAAAACGTGTGGCATTTTAGCTATATCTGTTACTATAACTTCTCCTGCTGAGTCTCTACCTACTGCAAATGATAATTTTGATTTTGATTCTTGAAATTTCTTATCTGAAATTATATCCCTTAAAACAACCATATCTTTTTCTTTATTTGGTATTTCTATTCCTACTGCTTGTTTACCTGGTATTGGTGCTTCAATTCTTATACTTTCTGCTGCTAAGTTAAGTGCTATATCATCTGCAAGATTTGCTATTTTACTTACCCTTACTCCTTCTGCTGGCTTTAATTCATAACGTGTTATCGTAGGTCCAACTGAAACATTTTCTACTTTTGCAGATACTCCAAAGCTATGTAATGTTCTTTGTAATTTGCTTGCCGTATCTGTTATTGCTTTTTTACTATTCTTAGCAGTTGCTTTACCTTCTTTTAAGAAATCTATTGGTGGAAATTCATAATTTTGGTCTTCAACTGTTAATGTATGCTCTAATGTTAATACCTCTTTTGATTTATCTTCTTTTTCTTCTTCTTGTTTCTTAAATAATTCACCTGCTCCATCTTCATTTGCCATTTTTATGTTCAACCCATTATCTAATACTTCTGCTTCTTTTCTTTCTAGTTCTTTAAGTTCTTTCTTGCTCTTCTGTTTTTCTTTTAATTTCTCTATGTTATTTTTAATTCCTGAAATTTTAGGCTCTACTGATATTTCTCTTTCATCTTCATTCTCGTCGTCCTCATCATCTTCTATTCTATTTCTTCCTCTTCTCTCCTTCTTTTCAACGTTTCTTCCTTTTCTTTCCTCTACTATTTCTTTAACCTTTTCTGCAGGTTCTATACCATACATATATACTGAAAGTCCTATTATTATTCCTAGTGAAATAATTACTGTACTTGCTTTACCCACTAATCCTACAAAATAATCTGTTATAGTTTTTCCTACAATTCCAGTATCTCCATGGAAAACTGTTATTATAACTGCTATTGCAAATACTAATGCCATATACTGTATCAACTTTATGGTAATTGTCCTTTTATCTTCTTCACATGCTAGATTAACAGCAGCTGCAAATATTGCAATAGGTATTAAATACTCTATCCATCCAATTGCATATTCCAATTGAGGAATTAAATTCTGACCTACATATCCTGGCTTTCCATATATTAAAATTCCTAAAACTATACTAACTATAAATAAAATTACTACTTGTATATTTAAGTTGCTTTTTTGTTTTTTCTTTCTTCTTCCCATATGTTTCCATTCCTTTTCACTTTTTTTACAATAAAAAGCCAGAACATTCTTGAGACGTTTCTGACTTTTAGATATTTTTTTATGTATTACAAAGTTTTTAGTCTATTTTGTTCTTTCTTATTTTAGTTCACTTCTATTTTGTTCAATTGTTTTTAAAGCTTCACTTATAGATGCATTTATATTATTTATTGCACTTTCTAAATTTTCTAATATTCCATCTGCATAATCCTTTGTTCCCTTTGTAATTTCTCTAGACATTTCATTTGCTGTTTCTATTATTTCCGCTTTTTGCTCATATGCTTTTCTTGTAATTTCATGTTCATCTATCATTGATATTATTCTATTCTCTGCTTCTCTTACAATATCTTCTCCTTCTTTTTTTGCTTCATCTAATATACGAGCTCTTTCTTCTTTTACCCATTTTGCTTGTTTTAATTCATCTGGAAGCTTTAATCTTATATCTTTTATTATTTCTAATACCTCTTCTTTATCAACTATAGCCTTTTCTGTAAATGGTACAGATTTGCTTCTTTCTAATATATCCTCTAATGTTTCTAATAATGTAAAAATCTCCATGTTTTTACTCCTTTCGAATAAATATGAGTATGGCTCGCCCATATTTCCTCTTATCAAAAATTTCAATACCATTTTTTTCGATTGTTTCTTCCTTTTTTGTATCGTCTGTTTCTAATATTATAATTCCATTTTTTGACAATAAGTTTAGTTTAATTATTTCTTCTATTGCCTTATTTGCGAAATCCGTTTTGTATGGAGGGTCTAAATAAATTATATCAAATTTATTATTATTACTAGCTAAATATTTTAATGCTAAACTATAATCTTTATGGATTACTGTTGCTTTCTCAGTACTTCTAGTATTTTCTATGTTAGTTTTTATTATCTTTATTGCATCAATTGAATTATCACAAAAAGTTGCTGATTTTGCACCTCTACTTATTGCTTCTATTCCAATTGCTCCACTTCCTGCGAATAAATCTAACACATTCTTGTCTACTATTTCAAATTGTATAATATTAAATAATGCCTCTTTTACTCTATCAAGAGTTGGTCTCGTATTTAATCCTTCTAAAGAAACTAGTTTTTTTCCTCTAGCTTTTCCACTAATAACTCTCATACAATCCTCATTTTATTTCTTACATATATTTTATTCATTTTTTAATATATGTCAAGAGTATTTATTAAAATGTAATATTAATTTAATATTTTTAACACATCTGTAACATTTATGTTTTATTTCTGTTATATTATACCTTATTTTGTAATAATTTTCAATACATTATTGGTAGATTTATTAAATTACTCTAACTCAAATGCTCCTGTATATAATTGATAATATTTGCCTTTTTGTGCTATTAACTCATCATGTTCTCCTCTTTCGATTATTCTGCCTTGTTCTAATACCATTATTGCTTTTGAGTTTCTTACTGTTGATAATCTATGTGCAATTACAAATACAGTTCTTCCTTCCATTAATTTATCCATACCTTCTTGAACTATTTTTTCTGTTCTTGTATCTATTGAACTTGTTGCTTCATCTAATATCATTACTGGTGGATCTTTTATTGCAGCTCTTGCTATTGATAGTAGTTGTCTTTGTCCTTGTGATAAGTTTGCTCCATTTGATGTTAATAATGTATCATATCCTTGTGGAAGTCTCATTATAAAATCATGTGCATTCGCAAGCTTGGCAGCATTTATTACTTCTTCATCAGTTGCATCTTCTTTTCCGTATTTTATGTTTTCTTTTATTGTTCCAGTAAATAAGTTTGTATCTTGAAGAACAACTCCTAATGACCTTCTTAAATCTGGTTTCTTTATTTTGTTTATATTTATTCCATCATATCTTATTTTTCCATCTTCGATATCATAAAATCTATTTATTAAGTTCGTTATTGTTGTTTTTCCTGCTCCTGTTGCTCCTACAAATGCTATTTTTTGTCCTGGCTTTGCATATAATGAAACATCATGTAATACCATTTTATTTGGCTCATATCCGAAATCTACATTTTTTAATTCAATGTGTCCTTTTAATTCTTCGTATGTTAGTGTTCCATCATGATGTGGATGCTTCCATGCCCACATTCCTGTGTGTTCTTCAGTTTCTTCTATTTTTCCATTTACTTTCTTTGCATTTACTAATGTAACATACCCATTATCTACCTCTGGTTCGTTATCTATAAGTTCAAATATTCTTTCTGCTCCTGCTAATGCCATAATTATTGAGTTTAATTGATTTGATATTTGGTTAATTGGTTGGTTAAAGCTTTTTGTTAATTGTAAGAATGATGCTATTGCTCCTATTGAAAGCATGCCATTACCATAAATTGAAATTGTTCCTCCTATAATTGCAACAAGTGCATATTCTAAGTTTCCTAAGTTATTTAATATTGGCATAAGTATTGCAGCATACTTGTTTGCTTTTCTTGAATTATCACATAGTCTTGCATTTATTTCATCGAATCTATCTTTTGCTTCATCTTCATAAGTAAATACTTTTACAACTTTCTGACCATTTATCATTTCTTCTATATAGCCATTCATTTCTCCTAAAGTTTTTTGTTGGTTTGCAAAATATCTTCCACTCTTTTTAGCTATTCTTCCTGTTACATTTATCATTCCAAATACAAATACTATTATGAATATTGTAAGTGGTATGCTTAAACTAAGCATTGCAATAAATACAGCAGTTAATGTTACAACAGCAGATATAAGTTGTGGAAAGCTCTGTGATAGCATTTGGCTTAATGTATCTGTATCGTTTGTGTAATGGCTCATTATATCACCATGTGTATGTGTATCAAAATATTTTATTGGAAAACTTTGCATTTTATCAAACATTTCATCTCTAAGATTTTTTAAAACACCTTGGCTTACAACTGCCATAGTTCTTGCATATAGATATGTTGAAAGCACTCCTACTAAATATATTACTCCCATTGTTCCTATTGCTTTTAAAAGTCCTGTGAATACTGGATTTGTTTGCTCTAGTAGTGGAGCTATATAATCATCTATTAAAGTTCTTAGGAAAAGAGAACCTGCAACATTTGCTACTGAACTTAATATAATGCATATTACCACAAATATAAGATGTTTTTTGTATTTACTTGTTATTCTTTTTATTAATCTTTTTGCTACATGTTTATTTATTTTAACTCCAGGTGGTATTCCTCTGCCTCTATTTCTGTTTGCTTGCATTATTCCTCATTTCCTCCTTTCACTTGTGATTCATATACTTCTTTATATATTTCATTTGTTTTTAACAATTCTTCATGCGTTCCAAATCCGTTTAAAGTTCCATTATCTAAAACTATAATTTTATCTGCATCCTGTACAGACGCTATTCTTTGTGCAATTATTATTTTTGTTGTATTTGGTATTTCTTCTTTAAATGCTTTTCTAATTAAACTATCAGTTTTTGTATCTACTGCACTTGTAGAATCATCTAATATTAATATTTTTGGTTTCTTCAATAATGCTCTTGCTATACATAGTCTTTGTCTTTGACCGCCTGATACGTTAGTTCCACCTTGTTCTATATATGTATCATATTTATCTGGAAAGCCTTGTATAAATTCATCTGCTTGTGCTAATTTACAAGCTTTAATTAATTCTTCATCACTTGCATTTTTATCTCCCCAACGTAAGTTTTCTTTAATAGTTCCAGAAAATAATACATTTTTTTGTAATACCATTGAAACTTGGTCTCTTAATGTCTCTATATCATATTTTTTTACATCTACTCCACCAACTTTAACTATACCTTCTGTCGCATCATATAACCTTGGAATTAAGTTTACTAAACTAGATTTTCCTGAACCTGTTCCACCTATTATTCCTATTGTTTCTCCTGATTTTATTTTTAATTTTATATTTTTCAAACATTCCTTGTCTTTTTTGTTTACATAACTAAATGAAACATTATTAAATTCTATTGAACCATCTTTTACTTCTGTTACTGGTTTTTTAGGATTATGTAAGTCTGGTTCTTCTTTTAATATTTCAACAATTCTTTCTCCTGATGTTCTTGCCATTGTACTCATTATTACAAGCATTGCTAAAACCATTAAACTGGTTAATACTTGTATTCCATATGTAATTAAACTTGTTATTTCACCTGTTGTAAGCTCTGTCATGTTAGTATTTACTATTATTTTTGCTCCAAACCATGAAATAAGAAGAATTGCTGAATATATGGCAAATTGCATTGTTGGCATTGTTAATGCATTTATCTTTTCTGCTTTACTAAAGTCTTTATATATTTCATCTGAAATTTGACCAAATTTTCGTTTTTCTCTTTCTTCCAATAAATATGATTTTACAACTCTTATGCCTGATACATTTTCTTCTACAACATTGTTTAATTTATCATATTTTTTAAATACTCTTTTGAATATAGGGTGAACTGTTCCCATAATGAAATATAATGCTGTTACAACAATTGGTATCAATGCTAAAAATATTAATGCTAATTTTGTATTTACTGTAAATGACATTATTAATGAAAACACTAGCATAAGTGGTGCTCTAACTGCAATTCTTGTAAGCATTTGAAAAGCCATCTGTATGTTTGAAACATCTGTTGTAAGTCTTGTTATTATACTTGATGTTTCGAATTTATCTATATTTGCAAATGAAAAGTCTTGCACTTTATAATATAAGTCTTGCCTTAAATTTTTTGCAAATCCTGCAGATGCTTTCGTTGCTGTTATACCTGAAAGTATACCAAAAGCTAATGAAAGAATAGCAGATAGAATTAATGCTAACCCTAATTTTAGTATTTCACTCATCTCACCTGTATATATTCCTTTATCAATTAAATCTGCCATTAAGAGTGGAATTATAACCTCCATTATTACCTCTAGTGTTACTAATAATGGTGTCATTATTGCTGGTCTTTTATACTCCCTTACTGATTTTGCTAATTCTTTTATCATCTAATTTACAACCTCCAATATTATTTTATATATTATATTTATTAAAATTACATTAATTTTTCACATCTTTTAATTTTACTACAATTTATTAATTTAATCAATGCTTTTATAAGAAAATGGTGTGTCAATGTAAACTTAAAATAAATGACACCAAAAAATGTGTCATTTATATCCGTCCCCATTGACATACATTAACATTATCTATTTAGTCTTCTTCTTATTTCTTTTAACTCCACTACTCCATTGCTTTGTTCTCTTATTATTGTTTCTGCAACGGCTCTTAATCTTGGATCAATACGATACTGCAATAAGTTTTGACACATTTCTATTGCTCCTTCATGATGTGGTATCATTTCATTTACAAAGTCCCAATTGATGTTTACACTTCTTGGACTGTTTGCCATTTTTTCTATCATCCTATTTACTATTTTTAAGTATTTTTCTGTATATTCCTCTACATCTTTCTTAAAGTTTTCATACCCATATGTTGTTCTTGCAATTTCCCTCATTTGTTCTATTCCTCTTGTTTGCATTCTTATTATATCATTTGCAATTCTTCTTAATGGTTGATATCTTGTGTATCTTAATAAATTCTCACACATATAAATTGCTGCTTGATGATGTGGTACCATACACTCTATAAAGTATTTCGTTATGTTATTTGTTGGTCTTGCATTGAGCATCTTATTAGACATTTCATTTAATATTTGGTCAAATCTAGCTAAATAATTCCTAGCATTCATCATTTGATAATTCATAAATTTAAAAATCACTCCTATCTCTATACATGAATTACACCTCTCTTCATTTCTATTTATTTTAATATTTTGGGGTAATTCTATCTTTTTATATTGTATAAAAAGTTATTTATTTTTGTTACTATTTTGTATAGATATATTGTTTTTGGAAAAGATATGTATATATGGTAATAAAGTACAAATTTAACTTTATTAGTTATACCAAAAAAGATTGGAGGTTATTATGACTAACAAAGAACTTTTATATCTTGAAGATGCTCTAGGACATGAGACTTTTATGAAAACATGTAGTATGAATGCATCTAAACAAATTACAGATGCTAATCTTGCTACTTATATGCAAGAACTTTCACAAAAACATACAGATTTATTGAACAAATTTTTAAATGTATTATAAATATTTTATTTTTAAATCTGTAATTTTGTTTCTTATGTTTTACTAAATATTACGAACTTATTATTACTTTAGAAAGGATTGATTAAAATGGAAGATAAAGATTTAATGGAAAAAGAATTATTAATTATTAAAGGAGTTTGTGACTTATATCTTCATGGAACTATTGAATCTACTACTGCTGAGGTTCATACAGCATTTAAGGATGCATTAAATGAATCATTAGATATTCAAAATAAAATTTACAATTTAATGGCTGAAAAAGGTTGGTATAAAACTAAAAATGTAGACCAAGCACAAATTGATACTGTGAAGCAAAAATTTGCATCTAAATAAAAATCTACCCACCAACTTAGGTCAAAGATTGTTGGTGGGTACATTTCACCATTTTATTACATTATTCCTTTTTCTAACATTTTCTTTAATACAATTATAAACATTGCATGTGACCATCCTAACCCTATTACCCAAGCCGCTTCTAAATTTTCGTTATTTATTTGTTCTGCAAGGAAACCGTGTTCTGTGCTTGTTTTTACTACGAAATCAAAACATTCTTTAGCTTTTTGTTTTTCTCCTGCTTCTATATAATAATTTGCCATCCATAATGTTGCTATTACCCAAGGTTTCCCTCCCATATAATGGTCTTGCTCAAATCTTGTATATCCACCTGTATAGGTTCTTAGTGTCATATTTATTCTTTCTATAGTATTTAAAATCTTCTTCTCTTTTACAGTAAATAAATCAAATGGAATTATTGCTCCTAAAATGCTTATGTCCATACCTTTATCTTCTAAATTTCTAACAAAACTTTTCTTGCTATCATCATAAAAGTGCGTTAATACATATTCTCTTATTTTTGTATTTAGGTTTCTTAAATCATCTTTTTCTTTATTTACATTTTCTTGTTTTACTCTATTTTTTGTAAACTCCTCTTTTAGCTCTTCATATATTTTTATCATTGCTGTATTTGCTGCAAATATACTTGCTATTGAATATAAGCTAATTCCTTCATGCATTTCCCAAATATCATAGCTTATATGCATTTTTGAATTTTCATTAAATATATCTTCTATGTATTTTTTTAAAAATGTTATTGCTTTTTCACACATTTTCAAATTATCTTTTAAGAATTTTTTATCTTTTATTTGTAGATAGTGATTGTATAAACCAAAAACAACAGATGCTGTTTCATCTATTTGATAGCCCCAACATGGTGCTAATCTTCCATCAGTATAGAAGCGTTGCTCCCACATACCATTTCTACTTTGTGTATTTTTACAAAAATGTTTATAGAACTTTTCAACTTCTTTTTTCATATTTAATATGTCCATGGCATAAGTTATAAATACTGCATCTCTTGGCCAGCAATAAGCATAACCTCCACATTGGCTTAGGTTTTCATCTATTTCAATCGCAGCTGAAATTCCACCTGTTTCATAATTTGTAAGCAATGAGTAAAGTAGTATTGTTCTTTCGTATATTTCTTTTATTTTATTGTTTTTTGGTGTCTCCGCTAAATTTAGATTTAATGTATCATGTGTTTTTAAATATTTTTTCCAATATTTTTTTGTATCTTCATATTCAACTCGAAAATCTATTTTTCTTATTCTTTCAATAGTCTTTTCTAAATTATCTAGTCCACTTTTATTATCATCTACATAGATATACAACTCAAAAGCTTTTATTTCTTGAGGCTTAATGACTCCTAAATCATAGCTTATACTAGAATCTGCAGACATTCCAACATAATCCTTATCCCAAATTTGCCCATTACTAATATTTTCTTTTGTATTATTTATCTGGGAACTCATTATATCTTGTTTTGAAAATGTACATACTGTATACTCATGATTATATTGCATTAAGGCATCAGCCTTACATAACCCACTTACTCTATTGTTTGGTGAAGATACTAACCCTGAATGTACTATCAAATTTAAATTTAAATCTATATTATTTTCATTTATAAATTTATATTTCTTTACAATAATATTCTCTTTTATTGAGACATAGTCTGTTTGTATTATTCTCAAATTAAAATATGTATTTAATATTTCTGTATTTAATATATTTGTTTCCTCTTCATAATGTTGCTCATAAATGTTATTTATATCTTGATGTAAATATACTATTCCTGAATCATTAATTTTTAATCCTACATGAAAAAAATCTACTATTTGTTTATAATCCCTATTGGGATAAAATATTCTTAATAACTCTCCTTGTTTTGTATAACTTGCTACTACATTTTGATTTCCTATTACTGCATCATTAAAATATTTGTCCATTGTTTCCTCTAATTCCTTTCTTAGAAATGTTTATATATTTTAGTTTGGAAAAGAATGAACATAAGCTATAAATTCTTCTTCTCCAAACATCTTCGTCTTATGATATAACTTTCACAATTTGTTGCTCTAGTTCCTTAATCTTATTATTTATTTCTACTATTTCTTCATCTTGTTTATCTTCATCAAATATATCTTCTTTAATAATATCTGACATTTCATCTAACTCTTCTTTCAATGTTGATAATCTATCTATTACCTCTAACCTTAAGAACCTATACTTATTATCATCTGTTACTTTAGATACAACTCTAATAGTTTCATCTAAGTCATAGTTTTCTCCATAATCTGGTATTGTAACTGGTATATTTGTTGTTTCAATTAGTTTTTCTTTTAATACCTTTTGACCTTCTGGTTCACCATGTACTAAAAATATGTGTTTTGGTTTTGTTATAAATGAGTATACAAAATTTAATAACCATTCTTGGTCAGCATGACCTGAATATCCTTCTATATATTCTATTCTAGCATTTACTGCAATTTCTTCACCAAAAATTTTTACTTTTTTCTCTCCTGATACGATTTTTGCTCCAAGTGTTCCGGGAGCTTGGTATCCAACAAATAATATTGTGTTATTAGGATTCCACAAATTATGTTTTAAGTGATGTTTTATACGACCTACTTCACACATTCCACTTGCAGATATTATAATATGTGGATGTGGGTCATCATTTAAAGCTCTTGATTCATCTGGAGTTCTTGTGAATTGTAAACCAGGAAATTCTAATGGATGGTCTCCATTTTTTATTTCTTCTCTTACTTCTTCTTCAAATAAATCCATATTTTGGTTAAATACCTCTGTTGCAGATATTGCAAGAGGACTATCTACATATACTGGTGCTTTCATTAATGTTTCATATTTTCTTAAAAACTCCTCATCTGTTCTTTCTTCCTTCAACTTATTTAATTCATATAAAATTTCTTGAGTTCTTCCTACTGCAAATGATGGGATTATTACATTTCCACCTTTATCTAATGTTTCTGCAACTATATTTAAAAACATTTCTGCTTTATCATCATTTCTATTATGAAGTCTTGCTCCATAGGTTGATTCCATTACTAAGTAATCCGCATTATCTATCATTGTTGGAGAGTCTAATAGTGGTATATCATTATTACCTAAATCACCTGTAAATACTATTTTTTTAGTTTCTCCATCCTCCTTAACCCATATTTCTATAATACTTGAGCCTAACATATGTCCTGCATCATTAAACCTTACACTTATATTTTCATCTAGTTCAACTATTTGGTCATATAAAACGGGTCTAAATATCTCTAAACAATCTATAGCATCTTGTGCTGTATATAGTGGTGGAAGTTCTTTTTTTCCTACCCTTGCCCTTTTCTTATTTTGCCACACATTTTCCATTTCTTGGATATGACCGCTATCTGGAAGCATTATTGCACATAAATCACATGTTGCTTTTGTTGCATAAATTGGTCCTCTATATCCATCTACATATAATTTTGGTATTCTTCCTGAATGGTCTATATGTGCATGTGTAAGCAACATATAATCTATTTCATTTACATTAAATGGAAAGTCTGCATAGTTTTCTCTTTCTTCTTTTGCTTTACCTTGGTATAATCCACAATCAATTATTATCTTTTTACCTGCTCCTTCTAATAAGAAATTAGAGCCTGTAACGGTTTTTGTTGCCCCTAAAAATGTAATATTCATATATAATCCTCATTCCCTTCTTATTCTAAATAAAAACTTTTATCTTCTTATTTAATTTAACATTCAATTCAGTTATTTCTTTACATTGAATTGTTTTATATATATTTTCTTCATCATATATATTTAAAATAATCATATCTTCATTCTGATTAAATTTAAAATATATCTTTTCAAGTTCTATTATATCTGTTTGAAATATATTTTTCGTAATTTCATAATTTTGTTTTATATCTGGACTAAATATTGTTATATACCTTTGCTTGCATGCTTTTGTTATAACTGCTCTTTGTATATCATTTGTATTTATTATGTCTTTTAATTGCTCATCTTTATTCACATAAATTGATGTATAATACCTAATTTGATATATTATCCTTTTAATATTTTCTTTATCCTGTGTATTATCTATTTGAAGCTCCATTGCTTTACAAACTAATTTTCCTAATTCTTTTATTTTTGCATTGTATATTTTTTCATTTAAATTTTGCAAGTCGATTTCTTTAATTAACTTTAAGCTATCTTCAACTACCGTTCTCATTTCAACAAAAACTAAAGGCTCCATTATTTTATTATATACATTTAATTTATTTATTAATTTTTCTCTTTCTTCTTCCAATATTTCAGCAAAATCACTTAAACTAAATACTCTATGGTCCATATCTAATTTTTCATTCCTAATTATGAACTCTTCCTTTAATTTTCTATCATTATTCATTATCTCGTCTATTCTTTTTACTTTTTTTACTATTTGTTTTTTATCCGTTCCTATATTATCTAAATATTCTCTTTTATTATGTAACTTATTATATTCCTCTTGCAAATATTCTTGGATTTTTATTAATTTATCTCTTTCTTTTATATCACTTTCTGCAACATTTATCATTGCTATTTGAGTTATAACATTAAATAAATTTTCTCCCAAACCTGTGCCATATTTATCTTGTAAAATATCTTTCACTTTAGTAATATAATCCTCTTCACCATTTTCCTGCCATTCCTTCAAAAAGTCAGTTCCTACTAATAACCTTAAAGTTTGATATACAAAATTTGCCTTTAGGTTTTCTATTTCTTCTACCTCTATATTCCATGTCCATCCATCAAAGTCTCTAATAATTTCATTCGAAGCTATACTATATCCTTGATTTAACGTTTTTTCCAGTGGGCTTTTTATCATTTTATGGGTTGGTAGAATTTTAAACTTATGAGATTTAATTTGATATATTTCATATAAAATTTTTTTAGCATTTAGATATGTTATAATTTTCTTTTCTTTTATATTGCTACTACTTGTTTTCTCATTAATAATCTCTATTGTTTCACAATCTTTTTCAATTATATTAACTATTTCTTCTAAAATTTCTTTTTTGGTTCTTGTATCTTGCGTTACTAACTTATAATCTTCATATGCATTTTCTACCTTATATAACACGTTTAGTAATAAATTTTTGGTATTCTCAGAAAAAGTCTTTTTAGATAAAATTTTTTCTAATTGATTATTATAATCTTTTATATTAAATTTTGAAATAAATTTTTCTTTTTCCAATTTTTATCTCCTTAGTATTTTTCTTCATATATTCTATATTATACTAATTTTTTTGTCAATACATATTTTTTATTCTTTTTAAAAAATGCATCTAAAAGTTAAACATAAATTTAACTTTTAAGATGCACCTTAAAATCTTATTTAAGCTCTTTAAATAAATAGTCCAATTACTAATCCTACTATATATTCCATTCCATATAATATCCAAGTTGAAATATATGATATTATGTCTGTTCCAAATACTAATATAAATACAATTATAGTAAGTATAAATTGATTATTTGCAAACCATTCCTTAGCCTTATATGGTAAAAAATGATTTAAAACTTTTGAACCATCTAATGGATATATTGGAATTAAGTTAAATACTCCTAGTCCTAAATTTACCACTATTATTGATTCTATTATTGCTTTTAATATCATAATTGGTCTTGTTATTGTATTTATCGTAAGAAGCATTATTACATAGATTATTACAAATACAAATGCAACTATAAAATTCATTAATGGTCCTGCTACTGAAACAATTGCCTCTGCTTTTGATAAAGAATATTTTCCATTAAAGTTTCTTGAATTTATTTGTACTGGTTTTCCCCAACCAAAGCCTAATAACGCTAAACATACTATTCCTACTGGATCTATATGGCTCATTGGGTTTAAGTTTAACCTTCCTTGTAGTCTTGGAGTATCATCTCCTAATTTTGTAGCTGCCCATGCATGTGCAAATTCATGGAATGTCATTGCTACTATAACTCCTGGCAATGAGTATATTATTCCTTCAATTGACCTTCCTCCACTTAGTATATTCATTAATACCATTGCACCTAATATAATATATAAAGTTCTTCTATCAAAACTAAACATTTAATTCCCTTCTTTTTTTAATAATTTTATATACTATATCACATTCTATTTAAAAATTCAATTATCTGATAGTATAAATTTTGTATTAGTACCCACTATAATTTAATTTCTATTCTACATCATTTTTTTCTTTAATACCTAGAATACTACCAACTATAATTCCAAGAAAAAGTCCTAATAAAGTTCCTCCTACTATTCCCCATAATGTATGCCAAAGTATATAACCTAAGCCAGCTCCAACAGCTAGTCCAAGAATAATTGCTACACCTACAACCTCATTATCATTTTCTTTATTTTTAGTCTTTAAAACTTTTTTCTCTATTTTCTTCATATATTTCCTCCTCTTATGTTCTTTATATCATCATTTTTCTAAATAAAAAGCTATTTTAATGTTACTATATTGAATATATATTTATTTAACTTAATGGTTTCATCGTAGGGAATAATAAAATATCTCTTATTGAAGCACTATCTGTTAATAGCATTATTAATCTATCAACTCCTATTCCCAAACCTCCTGTTGGTGGCATTCCATATTCTAATGCTTGAATGAAATCATCATCCATATCGTTTGCTTCTTCATTTCCTTCTGCCTTTTGTCTTGCTTGCTCTAAGAATCTTTCATATTGGTCTATTGGATCATTTAGTTCTGAATATGCATTTCCATATTCACGTCCACCAATGAACACCTCAAATCTTTCTACTAATCTTGGATCTGAAGGTTTTCTCTTTGTAAGTGGTGATACCTCTACTGGGTAATCTATTATAAATGTTGGCTGAATTAAAGTATCTTCAACTTTTTCTTCAAATACAAGATTTATAACATTTCCTCTCTCTAATACACCTTCTATCTCTATTCCTAAATTCTTTGCTGCATTTGTTGCTTCTTCATCTGAATTTATAGTATTAAAGTCTACTCCTGTAACCTCTTTTATTGCATCTATCATTGGAATCCTTTTCCAGCCTGGTGTTAAGTCTATTGGTGTTCCTTGATATGTTATTTTTGTCGTTCCTAATACATTTTGTGCTACTGTTGATATTATTTCTTCTGTTATATTCATCATATCATTATAATCTTCATATGCTGAATATAATTCTATATTTGTAAATTCTGGATTATGTTTTATTGAAATACCCTCATTTCTAAACATTCTTCCCATTTCATATACTTTATCAAATCCACCTACAATTAATCTTTTTAAGTATAGCTCATTTGCTATTCTTAAATACATGTCCATATCTAAAGTATTATGGTGTGTTATAAATGGTCTTGCAGCAGCTCCTCCTGCAATTGTATTTAGTATTGGTGTTTCTACCTCTAAATATCCTTTACTATCCAATATTCTTCTAATCTCTTTAATTATTTTTGTTCTTGTTAAGAATGTCTCTTTTACTTCTGGATTCATTATTAAATCTACATATCTTTGCCTATATCTTAATTCCGTATCTTTCAATCCATGGAATTTCTCTGGTAATGGTCTTAAAGATTTTGTAAGTAAAATTACCTCTTTTGCATGTACTGAAATTTCTTCTGTTTTTGTTTTAAATACAAATCCTGTTATACCAATAATATCTCCTATATCATAAGTTTTAAATGCTGAATAACTTTCTTCTCCTAAGTCATTTATGCTTACATAACTTTGAATTTTTCCTGTTGAGTCTTGTATATGGCAAAAAGATGCCTTTCCCATTATTCTTTTTGCAACTATTCTTCCAGCAATTGAAACATCTTTATTTTCTAATTCTGCAAAATTATTTCTTACATCTTCACTTGTATGTGTTCTGTTATATTTTGTAATCTCAAATGGATTTTTTCCCTGTTTTTTTAGTTCTTCTAATTTTTCCTTTCTAATTTTTATTAAATGATTTTCGTCTAATATTTCTTCCATAAGAAACCCCTCTCTACTATTTTAAATTTCATATAATTATATAACAAAATATGTAGTTTGTAAATACTTATAAAAGTAATTTTCAGGTGTACTTTTTGTTAATAAAAAAATAAATTTTAATTTAACTTTTACTTTCATTTAATTTTTAATTAGAGTTATGTGTACTTTTTATCATTTTTTGTTGATTTTTGAAATGTTTTGGTTTAAAATAGATATAGTATTTTTTATGGAGGTTACGTTTATGGAACTTAATCCTATTATTATTGGTATTGCAGGTGGAACTGGTTCTCGGGAAAAGTACTTTAGCTGATAATATAAAAAAAGAATTTGCTGATAATATTACTATGCTTTCTCACGACTACTATTATAAAAGCCACTCTGATTTATCTTTTGACGAAAGAAAAAAATTAAATTTTGACCATCCTGATGCTTTTGATACTGATTTGCTTATTGAACATTTACATAAACTTAAAAATGGTGAAACAATTTATAGACCTAATTATTCCTTTGTTGACCATTTAAGAGAAGAACAAACCTTTGAGGTAATACCTAAAAAAGTTATTTTAGTAGATGGTATTTTAATATTTGAAAATAAACAATTACGAGACATGATGGATATAAAAATATTTGTTGATACTGATGCAGATATTAGATTTATAAGAAGACTTACACGTGATGTTAGCGATAGAGGTCGTACTATTGATTCTGTTATAGAGCAATATATAACTACTGTTAAGCCAATGCATGAACAATTTGTTGAACCAAGTAAAAAATATGCAGATATAATTGTTCCTGAAGGTGGATATAATCATGTTGCTTTGAATATGATTATAGAGAAAATTAGAAGTATTATTTAAGTAATAAAATTCTCAGCAGATAAATCTGCTGAGAATTTTTCATGATTATTTCTTAAAAACTTTTGTTATTTAATTTTTAAAAATTATATATACAATTATTATTCAACTCTTGCAAGTATTACCAATCTATCTTTTCCATCATCTGTACATGTAGATAATGCAATTTCTATATTATCTCCTCTTTCTCTTGTTATGTATTCTGTATCTGTATCTGGAACTTGTGAAATTTCATATATTGTATAAGTTAACTTTTTCCCTTCTAAATCAGTAATTTCTATTTTATCCCCTATTACTAGTTTTTTGTTATTTGAAAAAAACTTTCCATTTCTATAATTATGTCCAATTATAACAACAACTCCTTGTTTATTTAATGTAGGATTTGATGGATACATAACTGCAACAGCTGTATCTAAGGCTCCAGGTGTTGCTTTTGTTAATATTGGATAATCTACGTTTGTTTTTGATATTTTTATATAACCTATCATTGGATATTCTTTATAATATTTTGTTTTCTTTCTAGCAGTAGTTCCTCCAGAAGATGTATTATTATTGTTATTATTACCGTCTAATATGTAATTATAATCTCCATAACTATTATTATCATCTACCACTGTATTATCTTCATTATTATTGCTCTCGCCTTGTTCTACCATTTCTCCATACACCTTTTTTCTGCCCTTGGAATCTTGGTAATCTTTATATGCATTTATTCCTATTACTACTACTATAATTACAATTGCTATTATTAAAATAACTAATAATACTGTAAGTATTGTACTATATTTACTTTTAAACATAAAACCACTCATCTCCTAATATAAATTATATCATAATGTTTATTTTTTGTAAATTTTATATTTAAAATTTATACATAAAAAGTAAAAAATCAAAAGTTTCAGTTATTAAGACTAAAACTTTTGATTTTACATTGTTTAAATTTCTGCAATTATATACCTTCTACTTATCAAGTTGTACTCCACCCCATTCAACAGCAACATATCCTTCTCTATTTGGTGAAGATAATTTCTGTTCTTTTATGTCAATTGGATTATCTAATCCTTTAAATTCCATTAAAACTCTTATTAATGTATCTGGTTTTGGTTCTATATCTAAAGGCATATTTTCATTAATATATTCTTCCTCAGCAAATCTTATATAGTTATACTTATTACTCTCTAGTTTTGGTAACCAGTAAATAATAAATTCCTCTGCCTCTCTTTCATTTAAGCCTAAAATCTTCAGTTTTTCTTCCAAGAATTTTGCTGAATCCTCGCCTTTAATAATGAAACCATCTTTATATAGATTTGGATCTGTTACATTATTTGCTTCATAATACAAGCAATATAGTTCTCTATTTGTTGATAAATCCGATAAAGTTCCATCTGGTTTTGCTAATACATTCCATCCATTTTCACTATATTTAGGATATGATACAGTAAGTCTATCTGGATATCGTACTTTTACATTAATCTCAGTTTCTTGCGTTGGATATAAATATAATATCGGTTTATCCCATAACACCTTACCTTTTCTTTCAAAAATATAATACGCATATAAAGTCGTGTTGCTCCTTAGCACAAGTGTATTTCCCGGGAAGTACCCCTTACAATCAACACCGAACCAGGAATCAAATCTCACCGTTGTACGAGGTCGCGACGTAGAAATTAAAAAAGGTCCATTTTTTAAAGTAACCGCCGTTCCTTTAGGAACCGTAACTTTTTCAGTATTCATACCACCGTAAGCTCGCACCACAATATTCCCACCATTCTCTGATTTCCTTAAAGGAGGAATCATCTGCAAATATCGGATATAACGCAGGATTTTTTACGTACGTTAATGTTACCATATCTTTTGGCTCTGGTTTTGGCTCTGGTTTTGGCTCTGGTTTTGGCTCTGGTTCTGGCTCTGGTTCTGGCTCTGGTTCTGGTTCTGGCTCTGGCTCTGGCTCTGGCTCTGGTATTTCTATTGTATTCTCCAACTCTCCTATTCCTGGTACTCCTGTGTTTATTACTAATGCTGAGTCTGAGCCACCTAACGTATATGTATCTTTTCCTACAAATTTATAAAATATTCCTTTTAGCTGTGTGCCTAATGTTAAATTTGTGTTTTTTACAGAAACTAAAATATAATCATCTTTTTTTAATATGTATTCTTTAGCACTACTATTTAACTTATCTAATATTGTATTAGTATATACTGAATAATATTGGCTTTCAGTTACATCCATTGCAGGATTCGTTATTGTTTTCCTCTCCGGGTTTTCATCTAGTATTCTTGCCTCTAGAACAACATCATAAGAATTTCCTGTAGCATATATTTTTGTTACTAATTTATTGTAATCTGCTTGTGTTATTTTTCCTTGAGTTGCTACTGTATTTACAAAATCTGCCATTGCAATCTGGATAACAGTTTGCGATATATCATCACTTTTTCCTGCTACCTCCACAAGCGGAAATATTACCATTAATATAAGTGCAATGAATACTCCTATTATTGTCATTAATGTATCATTCAAAGCAGTTTCCTCCTCTTTACAAATTAGGGTAGAAATTTTAAATTTCTACCCTAATTTAGCTTATTTCGCTACTAATATAGTTGAGCTTGCTTGTATTGCAATTGTGTCTTTTCCCATTAGGTTATAGAAAAAGTTTTTTAATTGTGTTCCAGTTGTTACATTAGTATTTTTTACATTAGCTATTACATAATCTCCTTGCTCTAAAGGATATTCTCCTTCTGTTTGTATTTTTTCTTCTATTGTTGCTGTGTATTCTGAATAATAAATATTTTCTCCTATTACATCTTTATTATCACCTTTGGCTCCTGGATTATCATTTATTTTTCTAACCTCTAATGTAACAGCATATGTATTTCCTGTTGCATCTAATGTTTGAATTAATTCTCTATATGTACTTTCTGTAATTTTTCCTTCTCTCGCAACAGTATTAGTAAAATCATCTAATATTGTTTGTACTGCACTTTGCGTTATCCTATCATTTTGATTTGCAGTTGCCATAAACGGTACTACAAACATTAATACTACTACTAACATAATTGCCATTATTGTTATAAATGTATCTGACATCTTACATCCCTCCTTAAAATAAATTCATCAATTAAGCAATGTATATGTAATATAAATTCTTGTTGGATTTGAAATACCTTCTGTTGAAACTACAATTTTTGTACCATCATCTGCTATTTTATATGTACCTGCTATTGTAATTTCTTCTATTCTCTCAGAAAACTTTGCTTTTTCATATCCTCTTAATTTTTCTGATACAATTCCTTCTATTCCACTTTTTCCATTGAATTCAATAGAATCTTCACTTGCAGATGAATATTCTATTGTGGTACCATCTCCTAAATCTATTCTTACAGTAACTGTTGTTTCCTTTCGTGCTTTATATAATGCTGAAATTACTGAATCACGTCCAACTATTCTTGCTCCTTTTAGTTGCTCTCCATTAGTATAGTCTAACATATAATTGGTTTTATCTGAATACCATAATACAGTATCAGCAGTTTCTTTTGCCTTGGTTATCATTGAAAATGCAAGAGATAAACATATTACAAATGTGAATATCGCAAAAGCCATTTTCAACGCATCTGTTGCATTCTCCATGTTTTTGTCCTCCTTTTAATCGTTTAGTACAGCAAATTTTAAAAAATTTAATTTGCTGTATTATAATTCTTTTGTTTATCCTGAGCATAAAACATATATATTTATATATATGCTTTATGTTCAGGATAAGCTTTTAAGCTTATCCTAATTCTTTTATTTTTTAAGTTGTACCTTTTTTTATCTTTATAGTACTTATATATCCAGTATCTGCATAATCAACTGTAACTGTATATTTTGAACCTGTTGTTACATTAGCATTAAAACTCGTTATATCACCAGTTGAATCAAGTGTAATAGCTGGATTACCTTCTGTTCCATTACTTGATTTTATTGCAGATAGAAGTGAACGAACTTGAGCGGCACTTTGTTCTCCTAAATAACCTGTAAATTGAGCATTAAATTGTTGTTTTGCCCATGCTTGTGATTGACCATCTAATCCTTCTGTTACTGGGTTTACAGCATTCATTACCAATACACCTACACCTATTAATAATATTGATATTAATATAGCACCAGCTATAATTAAAGCTTTAGAAGCATTCTCCATATGTAATCCCACCTCCTTTGTTTACTACATTTTATTATATATTATCCTTAGAATTTTTAATTCTAAATCTTAAAAACTAATTTAGTATTCCATCTGCTTAAAAGTTATTTTACTAATTTTCCCTGTTTTTTTATGATATTCTATGTTTGTACATTTAAATTGTATTAAATTAAAGTTCTCTACAAAATTTGTCATATCATTTTTATAGAATTCCTCCATAGGATATGTTTTTTCTATTGTTATCATTTCAATTTCTATCTTTATACTATCTTCATCATTTTCTATATAATAACCTTTTTCATCTTTTGGTATTTTATTTTTTTCATTTTGATCTATTGCTTTATTTATTATACTTGTAATATCTGTTCCTAATATTGTTTTTCCTAAATAATATTCATATTGCCTATTTTCTTGTTTTATTTGCCTTATAGTTGTATTTTTTGTTATTAATAATCCACAAGTTGAAAATATTATAATTGCAATTGGAATAAGTAATATTATTATCGTTTTTTTCATATATCCTCCTAAAAGTATTATAATATTTTTCGTCGATTTTTGCAATATATAAGCTATATATTTTTATATTTGAGAAAGCGTTACTTTTGTTACTCTCCCATAATATACACTATTTATATCTGTTTCGTATTCTATGCTATCACACTTAAAATAAATTAATTTAAATCTATCCTTCATAATATTTTCATCTAAAAAATTATTTATTTCATTTATACTGTATCTTTCCATATTATTACCATCAACTATTATCTGTACTTGAAATTCTTTTTGCTTTGAATCTTCAATTATTGATGCAATTTCCTGTGCAGTTATATTTTCCCTATCTGCCAATACCTCGAAAGGAGCATTATATTTTGTTAATTCTGCTGCATCTAATTTATTTATATAACTACTAGTGCTTTGGGATAATCTTCCATGTAAGTAGATACCTAATGATAAAACCATTAAAGCTAAAAACACACCAGCAGCAATTAGCAATGCTTTTGAAGCATTTTCCATCTTGTGACATCTCCTCTCTCTATTTCATGGCTTATTAAAATTTTAATATTTTTTAATCCACTTGTCTAAATACCATTTCAGATACTCTAGTACTACCATTTATGGTATCATAGTTAATATTAGAACATGTGTATATCGAATTTTTATGTTCACTTAAAAAAGCATCTTTAGTATTTCCCCCGATATGAAAAAGTTGTACCAATAAGCTCAACCTTTCCACTACCATCCGTGTTAATTACCTCTATTTTTACTTTATAAAGATTATCTTCATAATTATTTTGTTGAGCTTTATTTATAACTGTTAATACCTCTGTTCCATATAAATATGATTTATTGTATGCTTCCCACTCAGAATTCCAAGCAGCTATTTCTTCTGTTATCTTTTTATCTGCTTTAGCATTTTGCATTGTTGATATATTATTAAACATTGTAGCCAACAATCCAAGTGTTAACATTCCAAGTAATATTCCTCCTGCAATCAATAAGGCTTTTGACGCGTTTTCCATATTCTAACTTTCCTTTCCTAATGTTTTCTATATTGCAACCATGCAAAATGTTTTCTACAATTTGTATTTTTGTTCTAATTACATTGAGGTTGTTCCTATTGCGGTAAAGCTTTCTGACATTGAGCTCATTCCTATTACTATTAAAGGTACTATCAAATAACCAACAAATACTGAAACCATAGGAGCAAAACCTACTATTTTTCCTATCATTCCTTTTCTCTTTATTAGTTTTTCATTTGATTCTTCTCTTTTTGCTTGATAGTATTCTCTTTCATTATCTAACTCATCAAATGCTTCTCTAATAGGTATCTTTTCTACAGCTGCTTGAAGACTTTCTACAATTCTTATTAATTGTGGAAAAGTTACTTCTTGCTTTAATTCTTCTAGTGCTTCCCAAGCACCTGCTTCATAATTGTTTACACACTTAGAAATTGGCTCTCTAAATATATTAGAATATCTTTCAAGCCATTCTAATATCATTTCAACATTTACCCTCTCTATTTTCATAAGCATTAATATTATTGTTTGATATTCCATTACTTCATTTTCCATATCTAATGATCTTAGTATTTTTTGGAACATCAGCATCCAAGTTGGTGAACAATAACCTAAATATCCTACTATAAATGCTATTAATAGTTCAAACCATTTAAATCCTTCACTATTTATAATGCTTAATTTTGACATAATCTTTTCTGTTGCAGTAGCTAAGGTTCCTTCATCTGCATCCTTGTAAAATTCTGTTTTTGGTAAAAATTCTAATATATCTTCTGAGGTTACATTACTCTTTCCTTTAAATTCCTCAAGTACAATATTTTGTGCTTCTGTTACCTCCATAGCTTTTTTTCTATCTCTATCTGATAATGTGCCTAATAAATTGTAATCTGTTGTTGGTTCTGTATATACATAATTTTTTGCTATCTTGTGCCCAAACATAAATAATACTATTGTAATTATCATTGCAACTATGCATATTAAAACTTTATTAACATATAAAGCCTCTATCTTTTGTTTTGAAGCTGCATCCTTCAATAATTTTGTTACAATTCTGTGATCCTTTGTATTTTTCTTTGGTATAATTAAATCCATTCCTTGCTTTATTATAGGTTTTTTATATAATTTAATTTGCCATACTTTATTTGGATCTTTTTCTTCTACTTTTATACTTCCTGTATCTTTTATCTTTCTTGTTAAGAAATAACATATAAATGTAAGTATTACTATTCCTATTTGTACCATTAATCCAAGTTTTCCGTCATAAAATTGTGCTGTAAAACCAAAGTTTGATATAGCCCAATTCTTTAATGGAGACATTAATAATACTGGTAATATTGCTATTACTGATAAACTTTGGAATACATAGTCTAATTTATCTCTCTTTAATATTTCTAGTTGCATTTCTTGTGTTATATTATTTAAATTTTTTAAATATAGTGAAGCTCCATCTTTATCTGTTCTATCTCCAAATTCTCTTGTTAAGTATGATATACCAGCAAATTCTTTTAAGTAACTATTAGGAGCAACATCATAATATTTTTCTAACTCCATTTCTGGATCTTCTGATATTAATATTTCATAAATTCTTTGTCCTTGAACAGATATCTCTAATTCATCATTTTGAGATACCTCATATATTGCTTCTTCAACCATGTTAAATTCATGGTATGCATGTCTTATTTCTGCGAAAAAATCCACTTGTTGTTTTAAAATTTTTGTATCATATTTATCTACCATTCCAGACATAAGTGTTTCTACTAAGAACAATTCAAATAATAATAATATTACTAATAAAAGTGGATCACTTTTTGTAAATATAATTACAGCAATTGTTACTGGAATTATTATGCCTAATGCATTAGTAATTATTTTTGAGGATTGCATTCTTGTTTTGTATTCATCTTGCATATGTATTATTTCTAGTTTTCTTCTTATTTTTAGTACATATCTTTTAAATAAAGGTATTGATGTATAAAAATTATATAATTTCTGATATATTATATCTTTAGAATACTTATGTTGCTTGGTACCCTCTCTTAATTGCCTTATCCTTTTCATTTCTTTGGTATTTGTTTTTGACCTAATTGCAAAATATATTATTAATACTATTGCAAATAATCCACCTGTTATCCCCATCATGTAAAATATTATTTGGTTTGACATTTAGTTTCACCTCATTTTTTTGCTACTTTTTTTGTTTCTTTTCCCCAATTTCTTTCTAGGAATGCGTCAAAAGCAATTGCATCTTCCGTGTTCATGTTGTTTCTCATTTGCTTTATGTTTTCATCTGAAATTTTATTTGTTAATACATAACTATCATTATGATATTCTAGTATGTTTACATATCTATATAGTTCTTTATTTGTTATTTTATGGAAATATTTTGTTGCATTATCCATAAACTTTTCTAATTTTCCTTCTATTGTTTTTTCTTTTCTATAATCATATGTATAATCTTCATGATCTTCAATTGGAATACATTCTGTTATTCTTTCTATATATCTTCTTCCTCTAAAGTCTTTTACCAAGTGAATATCAAAGTTTAATACACTAACAACTTGTTCTTCTGCAATTCTTTCATCTGTAAATGTTCCTGCTCTTAACATTGAGTTTCTTAATGCTGTTACCAAGTTTGGAAATGTTTTAGCATGGTGTGTAAATAATGTAAATTTAGATGCAACCTGTGCAGATTGAATCATCCAAGATGCTACGGGGTCTGTTGCAACCTCTCCGAATTATATTAACAGAACCATCAGTTTTTTTCTGAACGTCCAAACATTCTTGTCCTGATATTGTTTCTGTTTCACGCATTGATAATATGTTTCTTGTTGGATATATTTTTCTTAAGTGTAACTCAAATGCAGTTTCTGTAATACGTAAGTTCATTGTTTCATATATATTTTCTATCATACCCATAAGCATTGTTGTTTTACCACAACCTTGCTCACCTGTAAGGGATATAATTCTTGCACCCTTTACTAGGAATTTTAATAATTCTATTGTTTCTTCTTTACCATCTGCTGTAACTATTTGTTCTAGTGTTGCTCTCTTTACATCGAACTTTCTTACGAAGAAAGCCCATGTTTCAGACATACTTGGTCTTACAACAACAACTCTGGAACCATCCTTCATCTCGTTAATCTTATAACCATTTGAATCAGATAACTGACCTGGGTTATTGTATTTATATATGTTTTGACATACTCTTTTTAATTCGCTTTCTTTTCCAAATGAAAGAAATCCTAATCTTATTGATTTACCTTGGAAGAATATCCATATACTATCACAAGCTCTTGGTACCCTTGTTTCTGTTATTTGTGTTAAATAATCTCCATCTGTTTGTGCTACTTGACTTAAGAAGCTTTCTGGAAGGCCAGATACACCTCCAGATACACCATCTATGTTCATATCTCTTATTTCATCTATACTACTGTATCCTTTATAATATTGATATATTCTTTGTGTTACTATGTTTAATTTATCTGAAAATTCTAATGAGAAATTTTCTTTTTCATAAATTTGACTTATTTCATCTTCAGTAATAACATAACTTGGTTTAGAATCACCTTCAACATATTTTAATTCAGCTAGGTTATATTTTTTTATTATTTGGGTTAGTGCTTCATACCCAAAGTCCTTTTTATACATATAAAGTATAATATCAAATTTATCTTGTGCAGTTAAAAGTGATGGCACATCAAATGGAATTGCTTTTGATATATTTATTTCATTTACTCCATATTCTTTATATAATAAGTCATAAATCAATTCTTTTACATATTTTTTATCATTTACATCTCCATATGTACATCCTTTTAAAGCTTTTTTTAATTCATATTTTTTGGCTTTTCTTCTTTTTAACTCTTCTTCTGATAAACCAACATCATATAAGTTTACTTTTGTTATTTCATCTAGCCTTGTTTTTATAAAATCTATCATCTCATCTAATGAGTATGATTTTTCATCTGTTACCTTTTCTTCTTCTTCAGCATTTTTATTTTTTCTAACCATGTATAGAACTAATATTCCAGCTATTATTAATACCATGAATATTAAAATTATATTTACAACATTCATTCTTAAGTTAGCACTTCCCCTCTTTTATACTTGTAATTGTAACTCCTTCAATTTGTATATTATTCTTTCACCTATCTCATGTATTGATTCTATTATTGGTGCCTGTACACTGTTTTGCCTTACTTTTCTATAATTTATAATAAAATCCGCTAAATTTCCTTCATTACATACCTCAAAGAATAATGTATTATATGGTATTCCATATACATCATGTATTCTCTCAGCTCTTTGTAAATTTTTTGCATTGTATTTAGAATATTTATCATATTTTCCAATTAAGTACATTATATTATCATTTTTCAGAAAATCATAGTTAGCTCTTTGTCCTAAAAAGCCTTTTATATACTTTATTCTTTGTGAAATGTTGGCAACTATTAAATTAGTTTCTCGTAATATTTGTTGAATATAAGGTTCCTCTAGGCTTCCCTCAACATCTACAAAGACTAAATCATAATATTTATTTGCTAATTTTATTATGCTTGGCATATATTCCATTTGTTTTTTATAATTTTCTTTTAATATATTATTATCTGTTAAAACCTCTAGTCTTTCTTTAAATATTGTTTTTGTATAATTGGTTATTATTTCTGGTGCTGTTTTATTACTTGATATTGCTTTTATTAAACCTCCTATACCTGTTTCTAAATCGTTTCTAGGTTTTATACCTTTTGATTGCTCCCAAAAACATTCATCTAAACTTGTATCATTGTATTTTGCATTTATTAATAGTATTTTGTAATTTTGTTCTATTGATAGGTGTGTTGCTATTCCAGCCATAGATGTTGTTTGGGCAGTTTCACATTCATTAGTTCCGTAAAAAGTTACAACTGACATTTTTCTTCTCCTTTATTCTTTTTACTTTTCTTAATTATATATTTTTTAGTAATTTTTTTATATCTCCTATTCTTACCTCTGGTGATATTTGTGAAATTACTTCTAGCATACCGTCTTTATATCCTTGAGTTAAATCCCTAAAACTAATTCTTGCATTTCTTTGATTTTCAACAATTGCTGAATTATCTCCTGCTTCAAATGGGAAATATATTTTTTCTTTACTCCACTGTACTGATGAGTAAAAGGATAAGAAATTTAAATATTCGTCTTCTTCTTTTGCCATATTTCTTGAAAATAAAATTTTTGTCATTAATTTTTTTTCATCTGATTTTCCTATTATTTCTAATCCCTTTTTTAATGAATAATTATCAAATGCTGTTACAAAATAACATTTATCTGAAGTATATATTTCAAAACTTTCATATGTATCTCTATTATCTATATCTAGTAACATAATATCGTATTCAAATTGAACTGCACCTGTATAGCTTTGTATTTCTTGTAATGTATCAAAGCCTACTGCTATATCTATATCTTCATATGTTGTTATATAGCATTTACTAGGTGTTATACAAGGAACCGTATATCTTGTTTTTTGTAATGTAGTTCCATCTATGATTAAGATTTTAAGTCCGGCTCCTGTAAGTAATTTCGATATATATATTATCAAATCTGTTTTATCATATGCTCCTACAAACCCTATCTTTTTCAAGTTAAGTTTCCTCCTAATCTATTGTTTAATATCCTTCTAATCCAGATAAGTAATTTTGTCTTGCTTCTCTTGCATTTTCTATTTGTTGTTGCATTCCTGCTTCAATATTGAATTTTTCCTCATCAGCATATTGAGCCTTCTGTGCATCAATTCTTTCTCTTACACTATATCCAGAATAATTAGCATTAAATCTATCTGTTATTGCTTTTCTTGCAATATCTACAATATTTGGATCTGTTAATATTAAATTATATATTTCTGCTGTTGGTACATATGTAACCTCTGCTTTTTCTTGAAGCCCTGCTTCTACATATTTTGCCAAATACATTTCTGATGATGTCATAACATATGATTCTACTATTGCACTGTTTAGCAATACTATTTCATCTTCAGTTAAATTTAATCCTACTGTTTGTCCATATATATTTTCTATTTTTTTATGTGAAAGTACTATGAAATCTTGAGCATTTGGTAATCTTAATCTTAAATCTACATATTCTCCTATTTCTAGTGTTGTAGACATAGTAATCATATTATATTCTACATATCTTAATGAATCTGGTGTTTCTTCTTCATCTGTTAACATACTTCTTGTTAATATTGTTCCACCTTCTAATGCTAATTTGCTATTTCCACCTGTAAAAGGTATTTTCTGTACATTACCTGATTGATCTAGCATCTCAGCTGGAATTAAATCTCCTCTTTGTTGTGCCGTTGCTGGGATTTCTACAACCTCCACCATATTACTTGTTATTTCTTCTCCTGAATCAACACTTGATGTTGCTGTTAATCTATATACTGCATACATTTGTTGTTCCTCTTCTTTTTCTTCTTCTATCATAGGTTTTATCATTAGCATATAAACTACTACTCCTATTAAAATTGCTATTATTAACATTACTGCAAAACCTACTAAAAAAGCATTTCTTGTTTTTCTTTGCATTGGATTTGATGCCATAATTATTCCCCCTATTTTTTTATTTTTGTTTATTTTAATTCTACAACAAAACATATAAATTTTCAATATATTTTATATTTTGTAATATATTCTTAATAATCTTGTAATATTTTTGTAATATTTGTATTTTTTTGTTTTATTTTTTAGTTTGTCATATGAAAAATTTTATAAAAATTATTTTTATTTTTTTCTTAATTTACTTTTTTATAGCACCTATTTTTCTTCCATTTTTTCTAAAAATTACTAGTGTATTTTGCTTTTTTTTGCACATTCTATTGTTGTAAAGCTTAATAATGCTTTTTATAACATTTATTATGCAGGAGGTGAAATTTAAAATGGCAAACTCAAATTCAAATAGAACATTAGTACCAGAAGCTCAAGATTCTTTAAATCAATTCAAATATGAAGTAGCTTCAGAAGTTGGTGTTAATTTAAAAAACGGATACAATGGTGATATATCTTCAAGAGATGCTGGAAGAATCGGTGGTAACATGGTTAAGAAAATGATTCAAAAGGCTGAAAGTCAAATGTTAAGTAAATAGTTGTATTTACTTTATATAATTTAAAGACAGTTTCTTTTATCGAAACTGTCTTTAAATTATAAATTCTTTCAAAATTATCTAACATATAATTATTAGTATTTATTCTATAAATTGTCTATTTTACATATAGCATTAGTTGAGAACCATAGTAAACCGGAGCATTGCTCGGTGCTAAACTGTCACGTGAACATGCAGAAGCACTCCAACCGAAAGAACCGCCCCTAGCCATCCTATTGTCAGTATAGACATGCTCTGTAGTCCATACTCTCATATTTCCTTCCAAGTCATAGATATTCTTTGATAAATCGGTACTTTGTGAACCTGTATTATATGGTTCTCTGAAATTATGTTCTATTTCTCCTACTTGTTTTATATTATAACTTTCTGTATTTGCAAATAGTACCTCTTGGTCATATGCCGTCCCTTGTATCATTGTACTTCCTATACTATCATTTAATTCTTTATTCTTTGCATAATTTACTTGTTCTCCATACATCCTATACCATGTTACATTATTTATTCCTGTAGTCGTTCCAGCTACTACTCTTACTGTTGTATCTTTTGTTCCTGAATTACTCATATTACTCGTCTCGTATCTTCCTACATAGTATCCCCCATTTGTATATACACTCGCTACTATTTTATTATATTCATCTTGTAAATATCCTTTAAAATCTTCTATATTTGCAAATTTTGTTCCCAATATGTTGTTCATTTGATCTAAATATTCAACATTTCCATCATAGCTTGTGCTTGTTACACTTGGTTCCCTTAGTCCAGAGTTTGGCGTATAAGTTTCTGTAAATTTTATTTTAAAAGTATCTAATGAAGTATTACTTGCGTATAACCTTCCTGCCATTTGCGTACAATCACCATGTGCTGTACATGTTGCTTGTCCATCTATTACCGTTATTTGACATGCACCTGTTCCATAATCTCCTGTTCCTTTATTTTGGCATATATACATATCATTTATATCTCCTGTGTGTGTTGCATTATTATCTGACGTATTTTTAATTGGTATCCATACAAATTGATCATATTCCTCTTTTGCTTTTTCTACATCTGCTGAATTACTCCAATCTACTGTTTCTCCTTCTGGTATTACATAAACAACTAGTCCATTTTCTATAGTATTTTCTCCTGATACTCCTGATACTGTAAATCCTTCTGGTATTATTGCTGTTTTCCCTTTAGAATCAGTATATCTTGATGTTACTTTAGCTCTTTCTCCTGCAATTACAGCTGCCATTGAATTATTTTTTATTTCTTGTGCTTTTGCTACGTAATCATTATATATTTCTTCTACATTATCTACTTCTGTTTCATATGTTTTTCTCATTTCTTCCTTTAACTCTGCTTGAGCCTGCCTTCTATTTGTTATTATTGTATATGTACTTAATAAAAAAGCTAGCATAAATAACATTGTAACTAACGTTATTACAGTTATTGCACCATTTTCTTTTTTCATAAGTTTTCCTCCTCAAAATATGAGTATTTATTTTTACACTTAAATAAATTGTATTACATAAATATAACTTTTTCAAGAGTTTTTGTAAACTAATTTTTTACATTAAATTTCTTATTTACTTGTTGAGCCAAATCCACCTGTTCTTTCGCCTTGACTTACATCATTATCAGTTATTAGAAACTTTTGGAATATACCTTGTCCTATTGCTTCTCCTTTTTTTATTTCTATATCTTCATCTTTTATATTATAAAATGCAAACATTATATGTCCATCATTATCTGGATTTCCATAATAGTCTTTATCTATTACTCCTATACTATTTGCAAGTATTAATCCCTTTTTACCTGGGTTTGAACTTCTATTTGCAAGTATTAAAACCTCATCTTCTCCCATATATGCTTTTATACCTGTTTTTACTAATGTTGGTTTCATTCCTTTCTTAAAACTTGGAATAATTGTATCCTCAGCCGCTTCTATATCATATCCTGCTGAATGTTTTGTTTTTCTTACTGGTAAGTTTATATTGTTATTTTCAAATCCTTTTGCTATTTCAAATCCTCTTTCTTTTTTCATAATTTAAATCATCCTTTCTTTCTATTAATTTTAAGTACATTTTTTGTATTAAAAATTTTAATTTTATACTTTTTATATTTAATAAATTATATTTTTAATTTTTATTTATTGCATTTTTTAATTTATATCTACAAATTTCTTTCTTATTCACCATTAATTAACAATTATCATAAATTATATTGGAGGGTATAGATTTATGTATTTTACACTCTATAGATTTTTTGCGGAAAGGAATGATATTTGCATGAGTGATATTTCTTTGGATAAATTACCCTTAAATTCTTCTGGGAAAATAATTTCTTTAAATTGTTCTGGTTCTCTTCAAAGGAGATTATTAGACCTTGGTTTAGTTAAAAATACTAGTATTAAAGCTTCTCTTAAAAGTCCTTTTGGAGACCCTACTGCTTATGAGGTTCGTGGCTGTTTAATTGCCCTTCGCAAAGAAGATGCACATTCTATTTTAGTAAGCAAAACATAAATTGGAAAAAATCATTATATAAAGTATAAGAACCCTACCCACCATCACAATCAAAGATTGTGGGTGGGTACCCTGGGAACCTTGTTATTAATTTTATTCCCACTCTTTTTGCTTCATTTCTACATATATAGGTCTTTCCTCTCCAATAAGTGTTGATTTTCCGGTGTCCTGGATACACTATTGTATCTTTCGGAAGATTTATTAATTTGTTTGTTATTGAGCTTATTATGTTTTCAAAACTACTTGTTGGCAAGTCTACTCTTCCCCATGCTCCTCTAAAAAGTGTATCTCCTGAAAATAACATTTTTTCCTGCTCGCAATATAAACATATGCTTCCGTGAGGTATGCCCCGGTGTGTGTATTACTTTAAATTCTAATTCTCCTATGTGCAATATATCATTATCATCTACTCTTGCAGCTCCTTGTATTGTTATTGGTTCTAATCCTATATGTGTACTTAAATTAATGTTTATATCTTTTAAACCTATTTCATCCTTCCTATGTATTAAAATTTGTCCTCCATATTTTTGTTTTATCTTTTGTACACCTGCTATATGATCTCCATGGCAATGTGTTAATAGTATATATTTTAATTTTACTTGCATTGCATCTAATATCTCTATTAAATTTTCTGTAGCTTGACCTGGGTCTATAATCATAGTCTCTTTTGTTTTTTCATCTT
>CANQXC010000002.1 GCA_947627785.1 uncultured Clostridia bacterium
GCAGATGTAGAGGTAGCATTTAAAGTAATAGAGAAAAATATAACTCAAGAAGACAGAATAATAGTAAATAAAGCACAAATAACAGAAGATAAAGCAGTAGATAAAAAGGGAAATGAAATAGATATATCAGATGAAGATTCAATACCAGATGAATGGAATGAAGGAGAAGATGACCAAGACGAAGAAAAAATCTATGTACAAAAATTCGATTTGGCATTATTAAAATGGGTAACAAAAACAATAGTAACAGTAGATGGAACAACTACAACAACAGAAACAGGATTTACACCATATGATGACCCAGAGCCAATAGCAAAAGTAGTAATAGACAAGAAAAAATTAGATAAAACAACAGTAAAATTTGTGTTCAACATAATAGTAATGAATCAAGGAGAAATAGAAGGATATGCAACAGAAATAACAGATTATATTCCAGAAGGATTAGAATTTGTAGCAGAAGATAACCCAATCTGGACACAAATAGATGAGAATAGAATAACAACAAGAGCATTAGAAGGAACATTATTAAAACCAGGAGAATCAGCAACAGTAGAAGTAACTTTCACATGGAAGAAAGATGCAGAAAACTTAGGATTAAAAACAAACATAGCAGAAATAAGTGAGGACTATAATGAAAAAGGTTCAGAAGATATAGATTCAGAACCAGACAATGTAAAACCAGAAGGATATGATAAACAGCAAGAAGATGATGATGATAAAGCTCAAGTAATGTTAGAACTAAAAACAGGTGGAGCAGTAAAAACATATACATGGTTAATATTAACAACATTATTGATTATATCAAGTGGTTTAGTATTAATTAAGAAATTCGTAATGTAATATGAAACAAATTAGGACTTTGACTAATGTGTCAAAGTCCTAGTTGCATTAATATGTAATAAAAACTATTGTATTTTAGGAAATTTTGTTATATAATATAAAAATTAGAAATGGAGGAAAATTATGAGTTTTATTGAAGAAATTAAAGAAAGAGCTAGAAAACAAATAAAAACAATAGTATTGCCAGAAGCAACAGATATAAGAACACTAAAAGCAGTAGATATAATTTGTAAAGAAGGATTTGCAAAAGTAGTATTAGTTGGAAATGAAGAAGAAATTAAAGAAATTGCAGAGAAAAATGGTTTAGATATATCAAAAGCACGTATTGTTAATCCAGCAATTTCTGAAAAATATGAAGAATACGTAGAATATTTTTATGAATTAAGAAAAGCAAAAGGAATGACAATGGAACAAGCCAAGAAATTAATTTTGGATCCAGTATTTTTTGGAATGATGATGGTAAAAAAAGAAGAAGCAGATGGTTTAGTATCAGGAGCAGCACATTCAACAGCAGATACTTTAAGACCAGCCCTTCAAATATTAAAAACAAAACCAGGAACAAAACTAGTATCAACATTTAATGTTATGGTAGTTCCAAACTGTGAATATGGAGAAAATGGAGTATTTATGTTCTCAGATTGTGCATTAAATCAAAATCCTAATAGCGAGGAATTATCAGAAATAGCATTATCAACTGCAGAGAGCTTTAGAAATATAATAGGAAAAGAACCAAGAATAGCAATGCTTTCTTATTCAACATATGGAAGTGCAAAAGCGGATGAAGTTGAAAAAGTACAACAAGCAACAAAACTTGCAAAAGAAAAAGCTCCAGAATTAATATTAGATGGAGAGATGCAATTAGATGCGGCATTAGTACCAAGTGTAGGCAGTAGCAAAGCACCAGGAAGTAATGTAGCAGGAAGAGCAAATACAATAATATTCCCAGACCTAAATGCTGGAAATATAGGATATAAGTTAGTAGAAAGATTAGCAAAAGCAGAAGCTTATGGACCAATGTGTCAGGGAATGGCAAAACCAGTAAATGATTTATCAAGAGGTTGCAAGGCAGAGGATATAGTCGGTGTTGTAGCAATCACTGCAGTTCAAGCCCAATAGAAATTAAGTTGAATAAATTTGTAATTTAATGTTCAAACTTAAGTATATACCAATTAATTGGTAAAAAAGTTATTCAATTAAAAATTACATAAAATAGTAAAAAGAAGAATAAGGAGAGAAAAATTAAATGAAAATATTAGTTATAAATTGTGGAAGTTCATCATTAAAATATCAATTAATAGATATGAAAAATGATAATGTATTAGCATCAGGAAGATGTGATAGAATAGGGGTTGAATCAATAGATAAACCTTTTATAGAATACAAAAAAGATGGTAAGAAAACTAGAGATGAGGTTGAATTGCCAAATCATACGGTAGCTTTTGAATTAGTTATGAAATATTTATTAGATCCTGAAAAAGGTGTAATAAAAGATGTAAGCGAGATTGATGCAATAGGACACAGAATAGTACATGGAGGTCCAAACTTTACAAAAACAACAGTAATAACAGATGAGGTAATGAAGGAATATAACACCTCAATAGAATATGCTCCATTACACAATCCAGCACATTTACAAGGAATAAATGCATGCACAAAGATAATGCCAAATACACCACAAGTATTAGTATTTGATACTGCATTCCATACAACAATACCAGAGTATGCAGCACTTTACGCAATTCCATACGAATACTATGAAAAGTATGCAATAAAAAGATATGGAGCACATGGAAGCTCACATAAATTTATTGCAGAAGAGGCAGCAAAGCAATTAGGAAAGAAAAAAGAGGAAATAAACATCATATCTTGCCACTTAGGTAATGGCTCAAGTATAGCAGCAATAAAAGGTGGAGTATCTATAGACACATCAATGGGATTAACACCATTGGAAGGTTTAATTATGGGAACAAGATCAGGGGACCTAGACCCAGCAATTTTAGAATTTATAATGAGAAAAGAAAACTTATCAATTAGCGAAATGACATCAATTCTAAATAAGAAATCAGGATTACTTGGAATATCACAAATAACAGGAGATGTGAGAGATTTAAAAGTGTTAGCAGCAGAAGGAAACAAACGTGCAGAACTTGCACTAGATATGTTTGCATATAGAGTAAAGAAATATATAGGAGCATATATGGCAGCATTAGGACATGTAGATGCAATAATATTTGAAGGTGGAATAGGAGAACACAATCCAGATGTTGTAAACAAATGCGTAGAAGGCTTAGAGCCATTAGGAATAGTATTTGATTCATCACATAACGATGATGAGCAATATTCAGGAGTTATTAGTAAACCAGAATCAAAAATAAAAATGATAGTAATACCAACAAACGAAGAACTAGAAATAGCTAAGGAAACAATGGAAGCAATTACAAAATAGTTTCCAAAAAAATTCAGAGCCTAAGCATTATATAAATAGATTATATAATGCTTAGGCTAAATTGTAATTTTTATTGTGGCCAACAAGAATGTGTAAGCACCTACCCACAATCTTTTAACTAAGGTTAGTGTGGTATGCTTTCTTAATTAAATAATAATATAAAAATTAATTTCAGTTATGCTTTTTAGCTAAGAAAGGAATGAAAAAATAGATGCAAACTTTAGTTATAACAGGAGGGAAAATTAACAAAAAATTTCTAAAAAATCATTTAAAAACAAATAAATATGATATAATAATAGCGGTAGACAAAGGGTTGGAAAGTATAGATGCATTAGGAATAAAGCCAAATTATATTGTAGGAGATTTCGATTCGGTAAACTTAAATTCTTTAAACAAATATATAAATTCAGAAATTGAAATAAAAAGACTAATACCAGAAAAAGATTTTACAGATACAGAATCAGCATTGGAACTAGCACAAAAAATAGGTAGTAAAAAGATAACAATAATAGGTGGAATTGGAACAAGAATTGACCATACGATAGCAAATATACATATATTAAAAAGTGCATTAGAAAATAACATAGATGTAAAAATAATAAATGAGAATAATGAGATAAAATTAATAGAAAGAAAAACAGAGATAATAAGAGATAATAATTATAAATATATATCTTTAATACCATTAACAACTGAGGTTATAGGATTAACATTAAAGGGCTTCAAATATGGATTAGATAATTATACATTAAAAATAGGGACTAGCTTAGGTGTAAGTAATGAGCAAATTTTAGATACCGCAACAATAGAATTTAAAAGTGGAATATTAATTTTAATAAAATCAAGGGATTAAGAGACTATATCAATTTACAGTCTAATTAATATTTAATATAATAGATATGTAGAAAGTAGTGATAGAATGAAACTAGGAGATTTTGAAAAGAAAATAAATTATGAATTTAAAAATATCAATTTATTGAAAACTGCATTTACACATACATCTTATGCAAATGAAAATAAAATTGAAAGCAATGAAAAACTAGAATTTTTAGGAGATGCTATATTAGAATTTACAGTTAGTAACTATTTATATAATAATTATAAAAATCTAAAAGAAGGAGAAATGACAAAGGTAAGAGCAACAGTAGTATGTGAAGAAAGCTTACATAAGATAGCATTAAAGTATAAGTTTAATGAATTATTATACTTAGGGAAAAGTGAAAAATTAAGCGGTGGAAATAAAAAAACTGCGATACTTGCAGATAGTGTAGAAGCAGTAATCGCAGCAATATTCATAGATGCAGGAATTAATGAAGCACAAAAATTCATTATAGAAAATTTGAAAGTGGCAATAGAACAAGCAAGTCAAAATGTAGGACAAAAAGATTATAAAACAGTATTGCAAGAAGAGCTACAGAAACACGGAAGTGTAAAAATAGAATATGTAATAATAGATGAAGAAGGTCCAGATCATGATAAAACCTTTGTAGCAGAAGTAAAATGTAATGGAAAGTCTTTAGCGGTAGGAAGAGGAAATGCAAAAAAACAAGCAGAAATGGAGGCAGCACGAAACGCTCTTAAAGAATATAAAAAAGAAAAGGAGAATTAAAAGATGTCTAAGCAATATGTTATACCAATATTCGTACCACACTTAGGATGCCCAAATGACTGCATATTTTGTAATCAAAAAAGTATAAGCGGTCAGATGAAACAGATAACAGAAGAAGATGTAGAAAGCACTGTTCAAGAATTTCTAAAGAGTTTTAAAGAAGAAAATTTATATACAGAAATTGCATTTTTTGGTGGCAGTTTTACTGGTATTGACATGGAATTGCAAGAAAAATTACTAAAAGTAGCATATAAATATGTGCAAAATAAACAGGTTGACGGGATAAGAATTTCCACAAGACCAGACTATATAGACAGAGAAAAATTAAAATTACTAAAAAAATATGGTGTAAAAACTATTGAATTAGGAGTACAATCTACCAATGATTACATATTAAAAAGAGCAAAAAGAGGCCATACTTTCGAAGATGTAAAAAAAGCTTCTAAATTGATAAGAAGATATGGTTTTACATTAGGACACCAGATGATGATAGGCCTTCCAGAAAGCACATGGCTAGACGAATTAAATACAGCGAAAGACTTAGCCAAATTGAAACCAAAAATGGTAAGACTATATCCTGTATTAGTTATTAAGAAAACGGAATTAGAAAGCGAATTTGCAAAAGGAGAATACCATCCAATAACATTAGACCAAGCAGTAGAAAGATGTAAAGAATTATATTATTTCTTTGATAGAAAAAGAATAACAGTTATAAGAATGGGATTGCAAAATACAGATATAATATCAAATCCAGAAAACATAAATAGTGAAGTAGTTGCAGGACCATACCATGAGGCATTTGGACAACTTGTAGAAGACAGTATATGGTATGATAGAATCCTTTCTGCAATTAAGAAAGTAAATACAAAAGTTGCGGAATTAGAAATAGAAGTAAATCCAGAAAACATAAATAATATAATAGGACACAAAAAAGAGAATATACAAAAGCTAAAAGATTTATATGATGTAGATGTAAAAGTTAAACAAAACTTTAATATAAAACCAGGCAAATTCGAGACAAAAATCACAAAAACTTATAAAGATTTTTTAGATGACGAGTAGAAAGATAAGGAATGAAAAAAATGAAATCAAAATACATAGATTTTAAACAAAATAAAACTTATGAAGAATTGAAAGCTCCAGCAGAAGCCATAAAAGAAGGAAAATTAGTTCTATTTCCAACTGAAACTGTATATGGAATAGGAGCAGATGCATTAAATGAAACAGCAGTAAAGAAAATATATGTTGCCAAAGGTAGAGCTAGTGATAATCCACTAATAGCACATATATCAAATATAGAAATGTTAGAAAAACTAGTAGAAAATGTTGGTAAAATAGAAAAAAAATTGATAGAAAAGTTTTGGCCAGGACCACTAACAATTGTATTTAAAAAGAAAAAAATAGTTCCAGACATTATAACAGGAGGGCTAGACACGGTGGCAATAAGAATGCCAAGCAATATCATTGCAAGAAAACTAATACAATATTCAAATTGCCCGATAGCAGCACCAAGTGCGAATATATCAGGAAAGCCAAGTGGAACTTTAGTTGAGGATATAATAGAAGAATTAGATGGTAAAGTAGAATATATAATAGATAGTGGAAAAGTAGAAATAGGCGTAGAATCAACAGTAGTAAGAGTAGTAGATAATGTAGTACACATATTAAGACCAGGAAAGATAACAAAAGAAGATATAGAAAAGATGGGAATAAAAGTGTATATTGAAAAACAAATACTTGGAGAATATAAAGAAGGAGAGAAGGTAATGTCTCCAGGTATAAAATACAAACATTATGCACCAAACACAAAATGCATTTTAGTATATAGCAAAGATAATGAAAAAATGGTTGAAGAAATAAAAAGATTATCAAAAGGAAGAAATGTAGTATTACTAAGTAAAAATCAAAATATAGAAAAATATAATATTCAAAATAAATTAAATATGGGAGAAACATTAGAAGAAATAAGCCAAAATATATTTACATTATTAAGAAAAGCAGATAAATATAATGCAGATATAATTATAATAGAAGGAGTAGAAAAGGAAGGATTAGGCTTAGCAATAATGAACAGATTAATACGTGCTTGTGCACATGAATTTATAGAAATCTAAGCAAAAAGGAGAACAAAATTGGAAATAAAAGGACAGATAATAGATATAATCTATCAAAACGAGATAAATGGTTATATGGTAGCAAATTTTAGAACAGAAAAAGAAGAACTTGTAGTGGTAGGTTGTATGCCTTTTATAAATGATGGAGATAGTTTAAAATTAGAGGGAAGATTTGTAGAGCATCAAGATTATGGTAGACAATTTAAAATAGAAACATTTGAGAAAATAATGCCAGAAACATTAGAAGCATTAGAGAGATATTTGTCTGGTGGAATAATAACAGGAGTAGGACCGGCAACAGCAAAAAGAATAACAGAAAAATTTGGAGAAGAGACATTGCATGTTCTAAGATATGAACCAAGTAAACTTGCAAGAGTAAAGGGTATTTCTGAAGAAAAAGCGAAAAAAATATCAGATGAATTTGCAGAAAAATGGGATTTATGGGAAATAGTAGGATTTTTAGAGAAATTTGGCATATCAGCAGCAAATAGTAAAAAAGTATATGATGCATTTGGAAAAAATGCAATGCAAGAAATAGAGAACAATCCGTATTTACTACTAGATATCACATATGGAGTAGATTTTAAAAAAATAGATAAAATGGCATTAGATTTAGGAATAAATAATAATAATGAAAACAGAATAGAAAGTGCAATTAGGTATAGTTTAGTTTTAGCTAGTAATAATGGAAATACATGTGTAGAAAGAGAGAATTTAATAACATATGTAAAAGAATTATTAGATGTGAAAATAGAAGATATAGAAAATGGCTTAATAAATCTAAAAGCAAATGGAAAGGTTGAAACAGAGAATATAGAACATATAGAGTGGGTTTTTTTAAATACATTTAACATTTGTGAAAAAAATATTGCACAAAAGTTAATTGCACTAAAACAATCAAATAATATAAAAAGGATAAAAAATTTTGATAGAAAATTTAAACAAGAAGAAAAAAATATAGATATTACATTATCAGAAAAGCAAAAAGAAGCAATAAAAGCAGTAAATGAAAATAATGTTTGTGTAATTACTGGTGGACCTGGTACAGGAAAAACAACAATTATAAAATTTATAAAAGACTTATATAAACAGGAAAAAAAGAAAGTTGCACTTTGTGCACCAACAGGAAGAGCAGCAAAAAGAATGAGTGAAGCAACAGGAGAGGAAGCAACAACTATACATAGATTATTAGAAATAGGCAAGATGGAAGAGAATTTAGATATAGAAAAGATAGATTTTCAAATAGAACCAATAGATGCAGATGTAATAATTGTAGATGAGATGTCTATGGTAGATGTATTTATAATGAATTATATATTAAAAGGTATATATTTAGGAACAAAATTAATTTTAGTTGGAGATATAAATCAGTTACCTTCTGTAGGACCAGGAAATATATTAAAAGATATAATAAATTCTGGGGTGATTACAACAATAGAATTAAATGAGATATTCAGACAAGCAGCTAAAAGTCAAATTATAACAAATGCACACAAAGTAAACAATGGAGAAAGCTTTATTACAGCATCAAAAGAGGAAAACAAAGATAAGCTTCAAGATTTTTTCTATATTAATGAACCATCAATGGAAAAAATGCAAAGAGATGTAATTTCTTTATGCTCTGGAAGATTAAAAAAATATGGAAATTATGATTTCTTTAAAGATATACAAGTTTTAACTCCAACAAAAAAGGGAGCATTGGGAACAAAAGAATTAAATAAAGAATTACAAAAAGCTTTAAACCAAAACACAAAAATAGAAAAAAAGAATGGTACAAGGACGTTTTTAATAGGAGATAGGGTAATGCAAGTAAAAAATAACTATGATGTGTATTGGGAGAGAAAAGGTAAAGAGAGTGGAAGTGGCATATTTAATGGAGAATTAGGAATTGTAACAAAAATAGATGAAATAACGAAACAAATAGAAGTAGAATTTGATGATGAGAAAACAGCATGGTATGGATATGGCGAGTTAGAACAAATAGAACATAGTTATAGCTTAACAATACATAAAGCTCAAGGAAGTGAATTTGATGTAGTTATAATGTGTATACCACCAGCTGCACCAATGCTACTTACAAGAAATCTACTATATACAGGCATTACGAGAGCAAGAAAATTATTAATAATATTAGGAACAAAAAATGTTATAGAATATATGATACAAAATACAGAAACTAAAAAAAGAAATACGGGTTTGGAAGATAAGCTAATAAAATTAGGAATGCAGTAATTATTGTAAAACAAAGAGTGTGAGTTTATGTATGGTAAGCAATATATTGAGAATAGAAGGGGAAAAACATAATGGTAGATTTATTAAAAGATGCAAAATATATAAAGGGAGTGGGACCAAATAGGATAAAACAGTTAAACAAACTAGGTATATATACATTAAATGATGTAATAACATACTATCCAAGAGCATATGAAGATAGAGGAAAACCAAAGTGTATAAAAGATTTAGTAGATGGTGAAGAAGCATTAATAAAAGCAACTTGTGTTACAAAAATGACTGAGATAAAAATAAGAAAAAATATGTCAATATATAAACTAATAGTAAGAGATGATACCGCAAATTGTACTCTAACATGGTTTAATGCGTATTACTTAAAAAATAGATTTAGAATAGGTGAGACATATCAGTTTTTTGGAAAAGTAAAAAGAAGAATAAACCAAATAGATATATCAAATCCAATATTTGATGATGAAAATTCAAATAAAAATACTGGTAAAATTATACCAATATATTCTAGTACATATGAAATATCACAAAATATCCTAAGAAAAATAATAGAAAATGCTTTAAATGAGGTAAAAGGGAATATACCAGAAACATTGCCACAGTATTTAATAGATGAATATAAATTAATGGATATAAATACAACAACACAAGAGATTCATTTTCCAGAGAATTTTAAAAAGTATAACGAAGCACGAAGGAGGCTGGTATTTGAGGAATTACTTATTATGCAGCTTGCATTGTTAAATTTAAAGAGTAATTATAACAATGAAACAAAAGGCATAGAATTTAGTAAAGAAGCAAGAATGTATGAAATAATAAATGAACTACCATTTAAACTAACAAATGCTCAAACTAGAGTATTAGAAGAAATAGATAGAGATATGGAAAGCAAGAAAAGTATGAATAGGCTTTTACAAGGAGATGTAGGAAGTGGAAAGACAGCTGTTGCAATGGTAGCTGTGTATAAAGCAGTAAAAAGTAATTATCAAGCAGCTGTGATGGTACCAACGGCAATACTTGCAAAACAACATTATGAAAATTTTAAGAGTATATTAACTAAATTTAATATAGAATGTGAACTTTTAGTTAGTGGAACACCAAAGAAGAAAAAAGAAGAAATATTAGAACGATTAAGGAATGGGCAAATAGATGTAATTATAGGAACACACGCATTATTACAAGAAAATGTAGAGTTTAATAAATTAGGATTAGTAGTTACAGATGAACAACATAGATTTGGAGTAAGACAAAGAGGAATAATAAATAGCAAAGGAGAAAATCCGGATGTATTAGTTATGTCTGCAACACCAATACCTAGAACATTAGCATTAATATTATATGGAGATTTGGATATATCAATAATAGATGAACTTCCACCCAATAGGCAAAAGATAGATACATTTGCAGTAACACCTTCAAAAGAAGAAAGAGTAAACAATTTTGTAAAGGCTCAAATAAATGAGGGAAGACAAGCATACATAGTGTGTCCATTAGTAGAGGAAAATGAAGAAATAAATGCAAAATCTGTAATGGAAATAGCAGAAAAATATAAGAATGAAACATTTAAAGAATATAGAGTTGAATATATACATGGAAAATTAAATAAAAAAGAAAAAGACAGAATAATGGAAGATTTTAAAAATGACAATATAGATATATTAATATCTACAACAGTAATAGAAGTTGGAGTAGATGTTCCTAATAGTACAATAATGGTAATAGAAAATGCAGAACGATTTGGTCTTGCAACTCTACATCAGTTAAGAGGAAGAGTTGGTAGAGGAAAATATAAATCATATTGTATACTAAAATATAAGGGAAATAGTGAACAAACAAGAGAAAGAATGAAAATAATGGTAGAAACAAACGATGGTTTTAAAATATCAGAAAAAGATTTAGAACTTAGAGGGTCTGGAGAATTTTTTGGAACCAAACAGCATGGAATACCAGAACTGAAAATAGCAAATCTATTTCAAGATATAGAGATTTTAAAAGATATCCAAAGTTTGGCATTAAAAATATTAAATGAAGATAAAAAACTAGAGGAAAAGAAAAATTTATTATTAAAAAATCAAATAGAAGAGAAATTCAATAAAAGAATAGATATATAAAATAATTTTAAAACATATATGAATAATTTCAAAAAATCAAAATAGATATTAAATAACTATTTTGATTTTTTTTATTGAAATAAAAAAGTTATTCTTAAGGACAAAAAGAATGTAAGGAATATAGAAAGTAAGAATTTTAGGAAAAATTACAAAAAAATTACAAAAATATTACAAAATTATTACATATTTGTTGAAAATTTATGTAAAATGGTATATAATAGAAGAGGTGTAAAAAGGAGGATTGTTATGAAGAAACAAAGAGTAATAATATTTGCAATCGTTTCTACAATTTTATTAATAGCAATAATTGCAGTATCAATAATATCAAACAATAAAACAAAAGCAGCAACTTGTAATCACTATTGCAGTGCATGGGAGGATTACGGAAATGTGCATTCAGGAAGATGTAATTATTGTGGAATACCAATGGCTGAGCCACATACTTATGTAAACGGAAAATGCACAAAATGTAGTGCTGTTCAAACAAACTCAGCAGAAGATTGTACACATGCAGTAACTTATTATGAGTTTGATAATCAATATCATTGGAAAATATGTTCAAATTGTAAAAAACAATGGTCTAAAGAAGCACACTCAATAGGAAACAACGGAAAATGTACAACATGCGATTTTGAATGTCAACATTCAGTAACTTACTATGATTATAATAACCAATATCATTGGAAAGTATGTTCAAATTGTAAAAAACAATGGGCTCAAGAGGAACATACAATGGGAAACAATGGAAAATGTACAACATGTGATTTTGAATGTCAACATTCAGTAACTTATTATGATTACGATACAGAATATCATTGGAAAATATGTCCAAATTGTAATAAAGAGTGGCCAGAACAAAGACATATATTTGATAATAATGGAGCATGTAAAGAATGTGATTATGTATGTAAACATAAATCTTATAGAAATGGAAGATGCACTAACTGTGGTAAGATATGTAATCATGAAGAATTTGAATGGCACCAAAGTGCTACTGAACACTGGAAAATTTGTACAGAATGTTTAAGTGAAATTCCAAACAGTAGAACAGCACATATAGTATATACTTGGAGAGATACTGGTAATGGAACACATACGGGTAGATGTACAGAGTGTAATAGAAATATTGAAGAAAATCATACATTTGAGAACAATTTATGTAAATGTGGAGCAATTAAAGAATGTACTCATGAACAGAAACTATGGAATTCAAATGAGACACAGCATTGGCAAACATGTATAGATTGTGGTCAAGAGATAGCAGGAACTAGAGCAAACCATACATTTGTAAATGGAGTATGTACAACATGTACATATAGCTGTAGCCATACAAATAAAACATGGCAAAAAGATGAAACAGGACATTGGCAAACATGTAATACATGTGGTCAAGAGATAGCAGGAACTAGAGCAAACCATACATTTATAAATGGAGTATGTACAACATGTACATATAGCTGTAGCCATACAAACAAAACATGGCAAAAAGATGAAACAGGACATTGGCAAACATGTAATACTTGTAATCAAGAAATAGCAGGAACTAGAGCAAACCATACATTTGTAAATGGAGTATGTACAACATGTACATATAGTTGTAAACATACAAGTAAAACATGGAAAAGAGATGAAAATGAACATTGGCAAGAATGTAAAATCTGTTTAATAGAAATACCAGAAACAAGAACATCTCATAACATAACAACTTGGGAAAATTTAGATGCAACATCACATACAGGAACATGTACAGTATGTAATAAGATAATAAAAGAAAATCATAAATATGAAAATGGAAGATGTAAATGTGGAATTGAAGAAAATGTTCAAGATCCAGAGTGTAAACATGAAAGTTTATTATGGGAATCAAATGCTACAGAACATTGGAAAAAATGTTCAAAATGTGGTAAAAAAATAGAAGGAACAACAGAAAATCATACATTTGAAAACGGAAAATGTACAGTATGTGAATATACTTGTAACCATCCAGAAGAAAAATGGCTTGCAATTTCTAAGGAACACTGGAAAGCATGCAGAATTTGTAATATGGAATTTGCAGAAACACGTGGTACACATACATTCGAAAATGGAAGATGTACAGAATGTAATTATGTATGTAAACATAAAGACACAATTTGGAAACATAATGATACAGAGCATTGGCAACAATGTGAAAACTGTTTAATGGAGATAGAAGGAACACGTGATGAACATACATATAAAGATGGAAAATGTACAACATGCTTAATTGCAGAAAATGTAGATAATCCAAATAATAACAACAATAATGATAACAACAGTGGCAACAATGTTAATGGAAACGAACAGAACAATAATAATGGTGGCAATAATAACAATGGAGAAAACAATAACAATCAATCAAATGTGGGTAATAAGGATAGTGTAAATAATGAGCAAGATAATACAACAAGCAAAAAAGATATTCCAAATACAGGTAGAGAAAATGTTATAATAATTTTAACAGTAGTAGTATCAGTTTCAGTAGCAGTAACATTTGTAAAAATGAAAAAAATGAAAATTTAAAACATAAATTCCTAGATGTGTAAAACATTTAGGAATTTTTTTGCATAAAAAATAACATAAAAGCAAAAAATAAATATTAAAGTAAAACTAATAACCTAGTTTAAATTGATTAAATAATATTGATATAAAGATGAAAGGAATGTTGTTATTATGATAAACTTTAATACAGATTTAGCAGTAGAAAGAAGTGATATATATAGAAAAGCAAATAATATAGAAAATGATATAGAAGGTATTGAAACAGAAGAACAAGAAATAAATGATAAAATAAAGATTTCAAGAGTAAAAATTATTGATGAAAAAGGAGCAGAGGCTATTGGAAAACCAATAGGAAATTATATTACAGTAGATATAAAAAAATTAAAAATTGCAGGTGTAGATGAAATACAAAAAGCTGCAGAAACTGTAACAACAGAGCTAAAATCATTAATAGATAAACATGTAGATAAAGAGGGAGATATTTTAATAGTAGGCTTAGGAAATGTTTATGTAACACCAGATTCATTAGGTCCAAAAGTAGTTAAAGATATAGATATAACGAGACACCTTCTAAAATATGCTCCAGAATATATAGATAAAGATACAAGGCCGGTAACAGCAATTGCACCAGGAGTTTTAGGAACAACTGGAATAGAAACAATGGAGATTATAAAAGGAATAGTTGATAATATACATCCTAAACTTGTAATTGTTATAGATAGTTTATCATCAAAAAGCATAGAAAGAATTAGCAGTACAGTACAAATAGCAGATACAGGAATAGTTCCAGGAGCAGGAGTAGGAAATGCAAGAAATGAAATAAGTGAAAACACCTTGAATATTCCAGTAATAGCCATAGGCGTGCCAATGGTGGTAGAAGCGGCAACAATAGCATCAGACAGTATTGATTTATTTATAGAGAAGCTTCAACAAGATGCAAAGTCAAATGACTATTTAAATGAACTTAAAAATGTAGATAAATATGAAATGATAAGGGAGGCATTAGCTCCTAAAGATTATAATTTAATTGTAACACCAAAAGAAATAGATGATTTAATAGAAAATATGAAAGACGTGGTTGCAAGAGGAATAAACTTTGCAATTCAAGAAAGTTGAAAATGTTATGCAAAATAGTGTTAAATTAATTTCATAGCTATTATATAACAAAACTAATTGCATAAACAAAAAGCATATGTAAAGGGTAAAATAGATATAAAATATATCTAGAGTTTGGCCCTTTCTTTTTATTATATAAGCAAATAAATATAAGTGGAATTAAAGTACATAGAGCAAAAGGAAAGTAGTATTCAAAAGCAGACTTAAAAATTGCGGTTCCATAGCTATAATAAGAAAAAATATTATAACCATATTTAATAATAGTAGCAATAGTAAAAGATAAAGCCATTAAAATTTTGCTGTTATTAAAAACATAGAATAGAAAAGTTATAGCAACACCATAAAAACCATAATCACAGTGTAGAAATTCGGAAATAATACCAAGTGCAATACATACAATTATACCAAAGAGTTTATTACATTTATCATATGCAGCAATTGAAATAAGTCCAAAAGATAATGTGAAAATTACATTTAAGCCCCAATTATCTGTAATAATAGAAGAAAATAACATAAAAGGTATTTGCGATACAAGAGCGAAAATTAATAATCTATATAGATATTTTTTTAAGCTTTTGGTATGTGTATATCCTTCGGAGATTTGAAATGAAAATATAGGAAAAGCAATTCTTCCAATATAATTAAAATATGAAGTATCATTAAAGATAGCATAACCAATGTGATCTATAAACATTGTAATACATGCAATAATTTTTAAAACAAAAGCATTCATAGTACGAATCTCCTATACTTAAAATATAAAATATTTATAGCATAAGAAAAAAGAAAAGTCAATTTTAAATTATTTAATAGGTTGTTTTCTCTTAACCTTATTTAATTTATATATATTACAAAGATTACAATCAGTGCAAATAAAAACCCTATTGTCAAATATTAATTTTAAAGTATTAATAAAATCATCTTCTTTATCAAGTACATGAATATATAATTTACTAGGAAGTAATGTTAGCAAAGAATTAAGAGCAAGATCGTTTGAAGAAAAGCTTATATCAGATAAATATTTTTGATTAGATATTTCATTGCTAAACTTTATAACATTTTTGTCAGAGTCAAGAAGAATTGATTCTTGGTTTATATATATAAGATGTACAATATCACAGGTTGGTGTAGTTGTTTGAACATAAACTTTAAGTAGAGTTATAAATTCATTATATTCTCTATCAATAATAAATTTATTTACACACATATCTACAATACAATCTAATTCTTTAATATAGTCATTAAGCTTAAATCTAATGAAACCATCTAAAATAACATATTTATTTTCCAAAAAATATTCATAAAAAGAATGAGATATGATATTTAACATTTTAACTGAATTTGAAAAATCTATATTTGTTAAACATATATTATAAATTTCTTTTTTTTCTTCTTGAGAAAAATAGAAATAATTTAAATTAATTATGTTTTTTATTAAAATAGGTTCATAGAAATCTATTACAACATATGAAAGAAGAACAGAAATCTTGTTTATAAATAAATCCGTGTTATTACCAGTATAGTGTATAATAACATTCGTGTAATGTTTAAAATCATAGCAAGAAATATAAATGTTTGTAAGTTCAAAATATTCAATTTCTTTTAGTATATATTCAGATATATCTTTGTTATTAGTTTTAATACATATACTTTTAAACAAAAAAACTCCCTCCATACATAAATAGTATCTACTAAAAAAAGTTAGATATACATATTTTATGAATTGAAGGGAAAAGTGTTACTTGAATTATGGTTATGTAAAATAACATAAGAATTATATATGTATAATAAATAAAAAACAACTATAAAATTTAATAATAAATCATGTAATCAATTTCAGGAAAGATACAATCTTGTTTATAAATACTCTTTAGAAATTTTTCGTCAATCTCATCATTTTTTATTTGTTCATAAAGCTTAGTAAATCTTCCTATATGGTCTTTAATACGTTTTTTAGCATAATCAACCATTGTTCCATGTGTTATTATAAATAACCAATCACTACTTTGTGCAAGTAATAATTCTCTAGCACATTGGTTTAGTGCATTTCTTTTTAGCTTGTCTTGTTCATTAGGAAATAGATGAGCCAGTTCAACCATTCTGTCTCCTGCAACATGTAAATGTCTATGAACATAGTCATTTGAACTATTAAGCCATACCTCACTATAACCGTTAGCTCCCCAACTAGAAATACAAGGCGAGCAAACCTGCATTTCAGGAAATTTATCTATGTATTCGCTAGGAGTTATTAATTTAAAGTTGCCTTTGTCATAATAAATCTTTTTAAATAAAATATATAACCAATATGGTCCTTCATACCACCAGTGTCCATAAAGCTCAGCATCATAAGGACATACAATTAAAGGTTTTGTAGGTGACATGATATCAGATAATTCATTAATTTGGTTAACTCTTGAATCGAAGAAATGACCAGCTTGTTTTTCTGCTGAATCTTTTGCCCATTGCAAGTTATAGTAATCTTTAAATTCACCATTTGAAGTGATTCTGTGATATTTTATTCCAGTATTTACTCTTGCTCCGTTTTTAGCAATATATGGTTTAATATAATCATAGTCAGCATCATATCCAATATCTCTATAAAATTCACGATAATTGAAATCTCCTGGATATCCACATACAGAACTCCATACCTGTTTAGAACTTTCAATATCTCTACCGAAAGCAATTATTCCATCAGGTGAAACAATTGGAGCAAAAGTACCAAATATTGGAGTAGGGTCAGCATATAAAATTCCGTGACTCTCAGTTATAATGTATTCGATTCCGAACTCTTTTAAGTACTTGTCCACCTCATGAACATAACCACATTCTGGAAGCCAAATTCCTCTTGGAGGTTTTCCAAAGTATTTTTTATATGTTTCAACTCCAACAGCAATTTGTGCTCTTATTGTTTTTTCATTAACATATAGAATAGGAAAATACCCATGTGTTGCACCACAGGTTATAATCTCTAGTACACCGATATCTTGAAAGTGTTTAAACTGTGCAATTAAATTGCAATTATACACATCTTTAAATAGATGCAAATCATTAGAATAACGCTTTAAATAATATTTAGAAAGTTCATTTAATTTTGCGTCATAAGATGTTCTTTTTATTTCCTTTTGTGAGAGTTCAATATGTTTTTTTAAATATTTTATATATCTATTTTGTAACAATTTATTGTCCAACATATTTAATAGTGGAGGAGTAAGAGTCATAGTTATTCTAAAATCAACTTTTTCTTCCTCTAATTTTTGAAAGTTAGTAAGTAATGGAATATATGTTTCAGAAATGGCCTCATATAGCCATTCTTCTTCTAGGTAATCTTCACTTTCAGGGTGATGTATAAAAGGTAAATGTGCATGTAAAATAAAACTTACATATCCCTTTGGATTATCCATTGTAAATATCAGTCCTTTCTAACACAAATCTAGAGTGAAAAAGAAGCAAGATGAAGCTTATTTTTCACCCTAGAATCATTTGTTAAAATTTTGAAGTAGGATTATGTTCTAAATCCTGCAATTCTTCGTTCTTATATATTTTCTTATAAACATCATAAATATTATATATTCTACCAATATATTTTATGAATTCAAAATGAGAAACATCTTTAGAAAAAGTAGTGTTAGTTTTTACATTTCTAAAAAATAATGTTTTCTGATTTTTTTCAAATAAAATATGATTGTTAGGTGCTTCAATAACATTAGAAGAAATAACATACATATAATTATTAGGCAATGTAATTGTGGCAGGTTTTGCACGTCTTCCAAGTTCAATTTCATATTCGCATTTTGCATCATTTACATTAAAATACCAACTATTGGCGAAATCATTTATTTCAATCTCAAAAGAATAATTCATATTTTTATTATGAACTATGAGTACAGGAACTGTATTTTCAAAAAAATTCTCGCCATATTGTTTGATATAATTTTCTTTATCACTATCAGAAATATCCCAGTAAACAAAAATTGTAGTAGGTGTTTGGGCTAAAATTTTAACAACAGTTTGATTATATCTATATGGCAAATCATAGTATTCTATAACATCTATTTTTTTAGTTGTTTTTGATGTAGAAACTTTTTTAGAAGTTTTTCTGGTTTTTGTTTTAGAACTTTTTTTAGATGTAACAGTTGTTTTAGTTTTAGAACTTTGTTTTTTTACAGCAGGTTTTTTTGTTAAAATTTTTTCTTTGCTAGTAACTATTTCTTTTTTGGTAGAGCGTTTTTTTGGAGTTTCTATTCCCTTTTTATCATTTGCTTTTTTGTTAACTTTTGCTGATGTAGCTACTTTTGAACTAGAAGATTTTTTTTCACTTGCCTTTTTATTTGCTATTTTCTTTATACCAGTAACATTGCTTATATTAGTTTCCTTTGCCAAGCTAGCTTTTTTTGTAGAACTGCTTTTTTTAGTAGATGTACTTTCTTTAGAATTTTTAGAGGGGTTGCTACTTTTGGCCTGTTTGGTAGTGCGTTTAGCTGGTGTTTTCTTATTAACTGGTTCTTCATTAATTAAGTCCTTTGTATTTTTTGGCATTAAAAATCCTCCTTGGTAATAATAGTATTCATTATTATATAATATAGTATATCAAAAACAAAATAAATTCAATAGAAAAATGGAAAAAAATGAAAAAAAATAAGTATAAGTTAATTAATAAAAAAAATTAGAGTTTTAATTTTAAAAAAGTAGTAAACAGATGAAAACCATATAACCACCTGTTGTTAAAAGTCTTTGAAATAGTTGACAAAATTGGCGTTTTGCAGTAAAATATAAAGAGTTTAAAGGAGAGGGAAAATTTATGTCTAATTATAATATAAAAGCACTAGAAAACATAGAATCCAAGACAAAAATATACCTAGTAATAATTGCTATATTACTTATAGTAATTTGTATAAGTAATGTAATATTAATAATTCCATCAATTATACTATATATAGGCATAATTGCATATACAATATGGGTGTACAATAAAAGAAAGGGAGAACTTTCAAGTTATATAAACGAATTAACTATTTCAGTTGATTCAGCCGCAAAAAACACGCTAATAAATTCACCTTTTCCATTATTAATATTGGAAACAAACGGAAATGTAATATATAGGAGTGCAACATTTAATAAAGAATTTGCAAATGTTGGAATAAATGCATATATAGATGAATTAGCAAAGGAAATAAAACTAGAAATCCAAAATGGAAATATAAAGGTAGATAAACAAGTTACAATTGGTGATAATATTTATCATGTAATAGGAGACTATGTTAAGATAAAAAAGAAGGAAAGAAAAAAAGAAGCAAAATATATGATAATTCTGTATTTTATTAATCATACAGAGCAAATTGAATTAATGCAGAAATATAATGATGCAATAACATGTATGGGAATAGTTATGATAGATAACTATGAAGAAATAATACAAAGGTTATCAGAAGAAAGAAAACCACAGATATTAGCAGAGATTGAAAAAAAATTATATGAATGGGCTAGTTTATCTGGTGGTGTAATGATAAAAAAAGAAAGAGATACTTATGTATTTGTTTTTGAACAACAATACTTATCTGAAATGGAAAATAATAAATTTACTATACTAGATGAAATGAAAGAAATAGAAACAGAAGAAGGAATGCCAATAACTTTAAGTATAGCCATTTCGAATGAAGGAGAAACAGATTACGAAAAGTATGAATCAGCAATGGTAGCTATGGATATAGCACTAGGTAGAGGTGGAGACCAAGCGGTAATTAGAAAAGAAGGAAAATATAGCTTCTTTGGAGGAAAAACACAAGAGGTAGAAAAAAGAACAAAAGTAAAGGCAAGAGTAATATCACATGCATTAGAAGAATTAATACAAAAAGCAGAAAATGTAATGGTAATGGGACATTTAAACGGAGATATAGACTCAATTGGTTCTAGTTTAGGAATATATAGGTTAGCAAAAACTTTAGGAAAAGATGCGTATATAGTAAATAATACTAACGGTTTATCATTAGAAAATTTTATTAGTACTTTAAGACAACAAGGATATAATGATGTTATATTAGATAAAAATACAGCAATGAGTATGATTTCACCAAACACAGTTTTGATAGTAGTAGATACACATAAAAGAAGCTATGTTGAAATTCCAGAGTTACTAGAAAAAACAGAAAAGATTGTGGTAATAGATCACCATAGAAAATCAGAAGATTTTATAGAAAATGCAATATTAACATTTCATGAGGCATATGCATCTTCAGCAGCTGAATTAGTTACAGAGATTGTTGAATATGCAAATACAGAGGTTACTCTAGAACAACTAGAAGCAGAAAGTTTATATGCAGGAATTATGATGGACACAAAGAATTTTACATTTAAAACAGGTGTAAGAACATTTGAAGCAGCAGCATATTTAAGAAAATATGGTATAGACATTATTAAGATAAAAAAATGGTTCCAAAGTGATTTAGAAAGCTATACAGTAATTGCAGACATAGTAAAAAATGCAGAGGTTGTAAATGGAACAATAGGAATATCTGTGTATGATGAAAAAGATAAAAATGCTAATTTAATATGTGCAAAAGCAGCAGATGAATTATTAACAATAAGTGATATTACTGCATCATTTGTTCTGGGACATATGGGAGAAAAAATTTGTATAAGTGGACGTTCAATTGGGGATATAAATGTTCAAGTAATACTTGAAAAAATGGGAGGCGGAGGTCATATAACTTTAGCCGGTGCTCAATTAGAAGGATTTACAATGGAGGAAGCAAAAACAGAGCTTATTATACGAATTAATGAATATTTTACGGAGAATAATGTATAACGAAGGAGGAAAAAAATGGGTGGGAATATTTTACCACCCATTTTGTTGAATATTGTAAAAAACTTTTTTAATTAACATACCGAATTTGACAAAAAAATTATAATAAAAGTAATATAATAAATGAAATACAAGCTATTGTTATAGTAATACATAAGAGAGGATGAAAAGAATGTTTCAAAATGTTATAGATGATAGTACAGAAAAACAAGAGGAGAAAATAAGAAGGAAAATACAGATAAAGAATCTTTTTACCATAAATGATATAGTTTTGTATGCAATATCATTTTTAGTTTCGATGGTTGGATTCAATAAAGAAATAGCACCATTTGGACTAGCTATATTTGCAGCTGTTTGCAGCAATAGAGTTCCAGTAGGAATATTGTATATAGCAGTAGCATTAGGAACAGTTATAGGCTTTGGAGTAAGTGGATTGCTTAGCTTCATTATAAGTTCTCTTTTATTTATTGCAATGGTTTTAACATTTAGACCGAGAATACAAGAACCAGACAAAAATGAACAACAAAAACTAGGCATATATATAGCAATTTCATCATTTATGGTACAAGCTAGCAAGATGTTTTTTACAATTTTTTTAGTATATGATTTAATAGTAAGCATAATGTTAGGAATAATTACATATATTTTTTATAAAATCTTTTCAAACTCAATAATTGTAATAAGGCAATATGGAATAAAAAAAGCATTTTCAATAGAAGAAGTTATGGGAGCAAGCTTAATTATTTCTATAGCATTATGTGCATTTAGTAAATTACATATATTTGGATTATCATTAACAAACATATTTAGTATAATGATTGTATTATTCTTAGGCTGGAAAAATGGAATGTTAGTTGGTGGAACTGCAGGTATTACAATAGGAATGGTTCTTGGAATAATAAATTCTACAAGTCCAGTATTAGTGGCATCCTATGCAATTTCAGGTATGATAGCTGGAATATTAAATAAACTTGGCAAAGTAGGTGTAATAATAGGATTTTGTGCAGGAAATGCAATTTTAACATATGTTACAAATGGTAATACTGTACCTATTATAACAATTAGAGAAATTTTAATTGCATCTTTAGGATTACTTGTAATTCCAAAAGAAATTCATATAGATATAACAGATATTATAAATCAAACAAAATGTCTTCCAACAGCAGCAGGAGTAATAGAAGAGAAAAAGAAAACTGCTAATAAATTAAATAGTGTTTCAGAAACAATACTTCAAATGGCAAGAAGCTATAATGATGCTGCAAAAGATACATTAGATGAAGCTATAGAAGATGAAAGCAAAAAGAGTTTCAAGGAGGAGACTTTAAATAATTTAGAAGATATAGAAGATAATCTTTTGTATGATGATATTTTATTAAATGATGATGAAATATTAGATAACGCATATAAAATCTTAGAAGAAAAAGAAGAAATAAATAGTGATGAATTAGTTAGTATATTAGAAAAAGTAAATAACTATAAACTTGTAAAAGACAATGCAGAAGAAGCACTAGAGCAGATAGTAAAAGTGTTAAATAATACATACAGAATAAATAAGTTAAACACAATTTGGAAGCATAAAGAGGCAAACAATAAAAAGGTTTTGGCAAATCAACTAGGAGGGGTATCGAAAGTTATATCATCTCTAGCAGATGATATAAAATCAGAAGATGAGAAAGAAAGACCAGAACAAAAATATAAGTTAGTTATAGGAGCAGCACAGGCAACGAAAAACAAGAGTGAGATTTCTGGAGATAGTAATATTAGAACAAAGTTAAATGATGGAAAATATATGCTTGCAATTAGTGATGGAATGGGGTCAGGAGAAAAAGCTAAAAAAAGTAGTACAACGGTTATACAAATGCTTAAAAGATTATTAACTACTGGATTTGATAAAGATATATCAATAGGACTAATAAACTCAGCAGTTAATTTAAACTCAAATGAGGAAACATATGCAACAATAGATATATCAATAATAGATTTAAGTAATGGAAATATAGAGTTTGTAAAAAATGGAGCATGTCCAACGTTTATAAAATCAAATAACAAAGTAGAAACAGTAAAAGCAATATCATTTCCAGCAGGCGTGTTAGATAAAATTGATTTAGTTGTATATGATAAAGATTTAAAAGAGAACGATATAGTAATAATGTGTAGTGATGGAATATTAGAATCAAATACAGAATACAAAAATAAAGAATTGTGGCTAAAAGAGTTATTAGAAAATATGAAAACAGAAGAAGTACAGAAAATAGCAGATATAATCTTGCAAGAGGCAATTGATAATGGATACGGGGTTGCCAAAGATGATATGACAGTTTTAGTGGCAAAACTTGCTAAAATTTAAATAAAAAAATTAAATTAAAAAATAGTTAAAATTTATATAATTTAGAATAAATCACCTATATTATTATCAAAATAAGTATAGGTGATTTAATTATGAAAATAACATTATTAAAAGGTTCAAATGACACAAAAAGCTTTAAAATATTTGAAAGCTTCGGAGCAAATGTACAAAAAATAGATGATTTAGAAAAAACAGATGAAAAAATAAAAGAACTAATAAATAACGATTACAGAACAATAATTATGACAAATGAGGTAGCCGGATTTTCAGAAAGCATAATAAAAAAATATAGCAAAACAAATGAAATAAAAATTATAATAGCACCTCCTAGATAAAATTTGCATAAAGTTAGAAAAAATGGAAAAAATTATATTAGAATAATTTTAGGAGGCACATATGAATCCAAATCAAATGAAAAATATTATTGTACTTAAGGACTTACCATCTAATTTAATAGATGAGGCATTTGTAATCCTAAAAAGCAATAAAAAAATAAAATCGTTAGAGCGCATAGAAAAACAATCAAATAGCAAATCACAAAAACAAAATTCTAAAGATTATATAGTAAAAGAAGCGGAAATGATAATTAGTAATTATATATCAAAGGTAGAAAGCGAAAAACAAATAAAAAGTCATTCAATGAAGCAAATAGAGAATAAATATAAAAGAATGAGAAAAATAAATGTAATTTTAGGTATTATTTTGGCAATAAATATAATTTTGCAAATAATATAGATAAAGCTAACAAACATTCAGTACAGTTCTAAACCTTTTATTTCAGGAATATATTTTAAAAAATGTATTTTCTAAATAAGAGGTGTTTTTTATGGAAAGAGTTCTAAGTCAAGATGAAAGAATTAGAAGAGCTGAGGAAATATATGCAAAGAGAAAAATGCAAATACAAAGTAGAACAAGTGCAACTGTAAATGTGGAAGATAATAATAATAGCAATAAATTAACAAAGAAATTAATAACTCAATTCATAATATGTGTAATTTTATACATCGCATTCTATGCACTAAAAAGTAGCCCAGATTTATTATCTCAAGATATAATGTATAAGATATCTGATGTGTTAGAGTATGATATAAACATACAAGAATTATATAAAAATATAAATGCATATGTAAATAGTAAAACAGAAAACAAGCAAGAAAAAACAGAAGAAATAAAAGAGACAGAGCAAAATGAAAATATTGAGAACAGCAACGAAGATGATGAAAAAAAATTAGACGATATACAAAACAATGAAATGCAAGAAGCAGAAAGTAATGTGGAACAGAACGAAGAAACAGGCTTAATAGAAGGAACTCTTTCAGCCACAGAGAACACTGCTGCAGAAGCGGAGACAGTAGAACAAACAGAAGAAAGTAGTAGCGTAAGTCAAATGCAAATAGATGCAGAATACATAAAAGCAAATTATTCTATAATAAAACCATTAGAAGGAGAAATAACATCAAGATTTGGATTAAGAAATCCAACTGTAGCAACAGTACCAAAATATCATACAGGCATTGATATAGCAAGAGTAGTAGGAACAGTTATAACAGCAGCAATGGATGGAACAGTAGAACTTGTATCTTCACAAGGAGATTATGGAAATCACGTAAAAATAACAAATGGTGAGGTAAGTACACTATATGCACATTGTAGCAAGATATATGTAAAAGAAGGAGATAAAATAACACAAGGACAACAAATTGCAGAGGTTGGAGCAACTGGAAATGTAACTGGACCGCATTTACATTTTGAGATAAGAAGAAATAATCAATATGTAGATCCGGACTTGATATTACAATTCTAGGAGTTGAGAAAATTGAAAATAAAAATAAATATTCAAATATTTGCAATTGTAATAATACTTATTATTGCAAAACAAATAGAAATATATGCTTGGCTAATGATATTTGCATTAATTCACGAATTAGCACATATGTTTACAGGTATATTACTAAAATTAAAGCCTAAGAGCTTAGAAATTCAGCCTTTTGGAATATGTGTTGTATTCGAAAGCTTTGAGAATACAGAAAAAAACAAAATTATAATAGCAATAGCAGGACCATTAATTAATATAATAATTGCAGTAATAGTTAGCTTTATTAATATAAAAGCAAAAGAATTAATAATAAACTGCAATATAGTCCTAGCAATATTTAATCTTTTGCCAATATATCCATTAGATGGGGGAAGAATATTAAAATCAATAATAAAAATAAAAAGCACAGATGAAACATCAGAAGATATAATAAATAAAATATCAAATATTCTTATGATAACAATAACAATAGCATCAAGTATATTAATACTTATTTATAAAAATATAGGTTTGGTACTAATAATAGCATATTTATGGATAATAGTTATAAAGGAAAATAATAGATATATGCTAAAAAAACGAATATATACAATGATAAACAAATAGGCGAAAAATACTTGACTTTTTATAAATTAAGTGTAAAAATAAACATAGTATATATATTCGGGAGGTATACAAATGAAAAAAATAAATTTAAAAAATAATAGAGGAATAACAATTATACCAATAATTGTAATGATAATTGTTATAGTATTTTTAACTAGTATTGTAGTAACAAGAATAGATATAGGGACAGATATAAGAAATTATAACTATATGCGTGCTGATATTGAGTTATTAGAGAGTAAAATAATGGCATATTATAATGAAAATGGTGACATTCCAGTAGGAGAAAAAATTGATGATGTACAGTCATTAATAGGAGAAGAAATAAATTCAAGGGATAATAATGAATATTATATAATAGATATAAGCAAGCTATATAATATCACATTAAACTTTGGAGGAGGAGATTTATCAAACAAAGATATATATATAGTTAATGAACAATCTCATAAAGTATATTATTTAAAAGGTGTAGTATATGAAAATGAAATATATTATACAGACAGTTTATAAAAATAAAATTTATAAAAAAATTAAAAAAAGTATTGCATTACAAAAATAAATAGTGTATAATATCTTCATAAAAATAAATGAAAGGAGTCTTAAAATGAAAAAACTAGCAAAAATATTTACAATAGTTGCTTTCGTTGCTGTATTAACAACAACAGTAGTTAATGCAACAGCAAGTGATGATTTAGTAGCAGCTTTATCAAAATCTTATACAGTAGGAGGAGAAACAGTTGCATTATCTGCAACAGATAAAGTAAAATTAGAGAGATACTTAGCAGATCATCCTGTAACAGAGGAAGAGAAAGATGCAATCGTAGCTAATTTTGAAGAAGCTATTGAAATTATGCAAGCAGAAGGAATTGCTGATGTTGCAAAATTATCACCACAAGCTAAAAACAAAGTTATATCATTAGTTAAAGCAGCTGCAGGAGAAATGGACTTAACTGTAGATATTAATACAACAAACAATACAGTTAAAGTATATGACCAAAGCGGAAAATTAATAGAATCAGCTAGAGTAGAAGATGGAAAACTAGCATATACAGGAAACAATTCTTATGTATATATAGTTGCACCAGTTGTAGCAATAATTGCCATTGCTGCTGTAGTTATAGCTAGAAAGAAAGTAAATGCATAATAGTTTTAAGAAAACAATAAAAGCAACTATTAAAACGATAATAGTTGCTTTATTATTTTCTGTCTTATTATTTTTAATCTTATTTGTAATCTTTAAAAACGAAATTAATGAGGCAATATCTACAATAGATTTAATTTCGATAAATAAGAGAGATTATGAGCCAGTAAAAATAACTATGGATGATATAACGAAAAAAATAAGTAATTATCCAGAATATGGAACGCAATATGCTAATATAAAAATAGAAAAAATAGATGTTGATTTACCAGTATATTTTGGTGATGATTTAGAAACATTAAAAAAAGGTGTTGGACATTCAAGTGGAAGTTATTTTCCGGGAGAAGGTGGCAGCATAATTTATATGGGTCACAATTCAAAAGATGTGTTTAGAAGATTTTCAGAATTAGAAATAGGAGATAGAATTATAGTAACTACATCATATGGACAATTTGAATACGAAATATATGATTATAAAATAATACATGAAACTGACCTAGAAGAATTGCCAATACAAAAAGAAAAAGAAATTTTAATGGTATATACGTGTTATCCACTAAATAATATAGGATATGCATATAGAAGATATGTTGTATATGCAAATTTAGTAAAATAAGGGGAAGATAAATGAAAACAGCAATATCATACTTACTAACAGTTATTATAGCAATTTTATTAATTGTTTTAATAATTCTTGTTATTCTTTCTAATACAATATTAAATGTTGATTTTGTATTCGATAGATTAAAGGAAAATAACTATTATTCCTTAGTTGAAGGAAATATTAAAAGCGGATTTGAAAATTATATGAAACAATCTGGATTAGAAGAAAATGTTTTTGAAAATATATATACAGAGCAGAAAGTGAAAGAAGATATCGGTATAATTATAAATAATATATATGGGATAGAAGAAAAAACAATTGATACTATCTCAATAAAAGAAAAATTAGAAAGTAATATAGACTCTTACTTAAAAGCAAACAATTTAAGACTAAATGAAGAAGAAAAAAAGAATATGCAGGATCTTATAGATAAAATAATTGATGTATATTATAATGAGATATCACATCCAGTATATTCAGATATGGCAAAGAAAGTAATACCAGTAGCAAAAAATATTATTTCTAAAAGCATTCCTGTTATGGTTGGAATAATTGTAGCTTTAGTAATTATAATATTTTTAATAAATATAAAACAAA
>CANQXC010000003.1 GCA_947627785.1 uncultured Clostridia bacterium
TTAGCAGATAGAATATTACCTACTTACACAAAAGGTGAAGAAATATTCAACATGGTTTCACATATAGTTGGAGCAACACTTGGAGTAGTTGCAATAGTACTAGGAGTTATCTTTTCAGCAATACATGGAAACGGATATGGGATATCTGCAAGCATAGTTTATGGAATAACACTTGTATTGCTATACACAATGTCTAGTATTTATCATGGATTAAACCCAAATAAAATGGCAAAAAAAGTATTTCAAGTTATAGACCATTGTTCAATATTTTTATTAATAGCAGGAACTTACACACCATTTACATTATGCACATTAAGAGAATATAGTCCAGCAGTAGGATGGACTATATTTGGAATAGTGTGGGGACTTGCAGTATTAGGAATAATACTAAATTCAATAGACTTAAAAAAATACAAAATCTTTTCAATAATATGTTATCTCGTTATGGGCTGGTGCATAATTGCAAGAATGAATATTGTTATAGAAGCATTAGGACCTTTAGGATTTTCGCTATTATTAGGAGGAGGAATAGTATATACAGTAGGTGCAATATTTTATGGGTTAGGACAAAAGAAGAAATGGATGCATTCAGTATTTCATCTAGCATGTGTAATCCGGAAGTTTATTACAATTAATGTGTGTATTGCTATATGTTGTATAGACTAGCAAATTATGTAAATTTGTGATATAATAAAAGTGAAGCTATTTGTAAAATAGCAAAAAAAAATAATAAAGAGGAAAAACAAAATGAAAAACACCAAGACAACAACCCGGAAGATTCTGACTACCTTGACAATTATCTTTTTGCTAATAATGGCGATAAGCCTTATATATGCAAGGGTACCTGTAGAGGAAGAGGAAACCATGCGACTGATTCCAGAAGAACCGTCAAAACCACTACAAGAACTTGAAGACGAAGATGATAAAGTAGAAGTTGTTGTAGAGGTTTTGAAGCCGGAATTCATTCATGTAATTCCGACGGAAGCACCAGAGACAAGCGAAATAACGAACGAGGCAAACGAGACTGAAGTTAAGAACGATGAAGAAACTGTGAAAACTGATGCTAGTAAAGAGGATACCATTTTTGGATATCCAGCCGAAGAGGTTATAGATGTGTTAGAGCGTCTGGTCTTTTCGGAAGCGGAGAATCAGCCCATAGATGGACAGATTCTTGTGGCTGCTACAGTAATTAACCGCTATAATGACCCCAATTTTCCAAAGGATTTCTATGAAATCCTTTGGGCATACATGGGAGACTGGAGATCAGTTACCCATGAGCAGGTTGTTGAAGCAGGGACAATCGAGGACGCAGTTGAACGAGCCCTTCAAGGTGAAGACCCAGCAGCAGAGGACTTAGGTAGTCCTACACTGTATTTCTACAACGAAGCGACAACGTTACGGTGGGATCCTTGGACATATGCCAAGATTAAGGTAGGTGTTCAAAAGGAAATTGTAGTTGGTGACCATACCTTCTACAGCAAATGCGATTGGTTAGCATTCGGAAGAATGTCAGCCGAGGCCCAGGCAAACTTGATAGCAAGCTTGCAAGGCTAACCTCTTTAGAGGAGTAGAATGAAAATTTCTGCTCCTCTTTTCTTATGGATTAAAAAAAACGAACTATTTTTACAAAATACAACAATTATCTTTAAAAAAATCTACTTTAATGATATAATACGAAAAAATAGAGGAAAGGAATGTTTAAAAAATATGGCAGTAATTTTAGATGGAAAAGAAGTAGCAAGAAAAACAAGAGAAAACTTAAAAAGTAAAGTAGAAGAACTAAAGAAAAAAAATATATTTCCAAAACTTGCAGTAATAATGGTAGGAGAAGATGGAGCATCAAAAATATATGTAAAAAACAAAAGCAAAGCATGTGAAGAATTAGGAATACAATACGAAGAATTTCTATTAGGTGATGATATAACTCAAAAGCAATTATTGGACTTAATAAACACATTAAACAATAGAAAAGATATACATGGAATTTTATTACAAAGTCCTATTCCTAAACATTTAGATATAAACGAAGCATTTAGAACCATATCACCAGAAAAAGATGTAGATGGCTTTAATCCAGTAAGTGTTGGAAAATTAGTTTTAGGTCAAGAAACATTTATATCTTGCACTCCATTTGGTGTAATAAAACTGCTAGAAGAATATAACATAAAAATAGAGGGTAAAAATGCAGTGGTGTTAGGAAGAAGCAATATAGTTGGAAAACCAATGCTACAATGTTTGTTAAATAAACACGCAACAGTAACAATCTGCCATTCAAAAACAGAAAATTTAAAAGAGATAACAAAAAAAGCTGATATACTAGTTTCAGCAATAGGAAAACCAAAATTTGTAACAAAAGATATGGTAAAAGAAAATGCCATAGTTATAGACGTTGGAATAAATAGAAATGAACAAGGCAAAGTATGCGGAGATGTAGACTTTGAAGAAGTAAAAAATATAGCAAGCTATATAACACCAGTTCCAGGAGGAGTAGGCCCAATGACAGTAGCAATGCTAATGACAAATATCGTAAAAGCAGCAAAGTAAGGCGACCTTTTGCTAAAAACGTAAATAACAAAATCTAAAATATAAAATGAAAAAGAAAAAATGACATAATAAAACGTAAAGTAGTTAAATGGGGAGAGAACAAATTCAAAAAGGAGAGAAATTTATGAATAAATATTGGATTTGGTTCTCAAGAATAAAAAATATAAGTGCAAAAACGAAAAATGATTTATTAAAAATATATAAAACACCAGAAGAAATTTGGAATTTAACAGAAAAAGAATTACAAAATACACATATTTTAAAAAAAGAAGAGATAGAGATAATACAATACCAAAGTTATAGACAAAACCTAGAAAGATACATAGAGTATATGTGTAAAAACAATATAAAAATGATAACAATTCAAGATGAAAAATATCCCGAAAATTTAAGAAACATATTTGACCCACCAGTAGTATTATATGTAAAGGGAAATATTCAAATTTTAAAAAACAAATCTATAGCAATTATAGGAGCTAGAGATTGTAGTAATTATGGAAAAAATATGGCTAGAAAATTCGCATATAATCTATCAAAACATAATATAAATATAATATCTGGACTAGCAAGAGGAATAGATACATATGCTCATATTGGTGCAATAGAGGCAGGAGAAAGAACAATTGCAGTTGTAGGTAGTGGGTTAGATATAGTGTATCCAGAAGAAAATAAAAAAATTTTTCAAAGGATAATAGAACAAGGTGCAGTAATTTCAGAATATGTAGTAGGTACAAAACCAGAAAGAACAAACTTTCCAGCAAGAAATAGAATTATAAGTGCTCTATCTGATGGAGTACTTGTAGTAGAAGCGGCAAAAAAGAGTGGTACATTTATAACTGTTGACTTTGCTTTGGAGCATGGAAAAAATATTTATGCAATTCCAGGTAATATAGATAGCAATTTTTCAGCTCGGAACAAATGAATTAATAAAACAAGGGGCAAAGCTAGTAACTACAGAAGAAGACCTTTTAGAAGATTTATGGGTTTAAAATAAATATGTTACATGCAAATTCAAAATAGAAATATTGAAAGATACATTTTGGAAGATTTTCCTTGAAATTTCCAGTTAAATGTAATATAATAAAAAATGTGTAAGTGGACCAATAAAATTCATATACATAGTAAGAGGGTTACTTGCTTGTAGCATTTATACAAGTAAAATTGTAAATGGAGGTTAATATGAAAGATAAAAAAGAAAAGAAAAAAAAGAATACAAAAAAACAAACTAAAACAATACCTCAAAATAGCAATGATAATGAAATGGAAAAAACAAAAAAATATCAAATAAAAACAAAGAAACATAAAAAAGCAAAGAAAATCATATTAATTATAATTCTGATACTATTCATTGCCATGATAATTGGAGCAGGAGTAGCAGTAGGAATATTATATGGAATTTTTAAAGATGCAAAGTTGGATATGAAAGAGGTTGCTATTAAATATGAAAATTCAAGAGTTCTAGATATAAATGGAGAATTAATAGCTGAACTTAGTGGAGATGAAAATAGAGAAAATATAACAATTTCAGAGATGTCTCAGTATCTACCAAAAGCATTTATTGCAATAGAAGATGAAAGATTTTATGATCATAAAGGTGTAGATTTAAAAAGAACAGGTGCTGCAACTTTAACATATATTCTAAATCATGGTAATTCTTCATTTGGTGGAAGTACAATAACACAACAATTAGTAAAGAATATAACAGATGAAGATGATAGAACTTGGCAAAGAAAAGTAAAAGAAATGGCTAGAGCATATTATTTAGAGCAAGAAATGTCAAAATCACAAATACTAGAATTATATTTAAACCTAATATTCTTAGGTGGTAGAGCATTTGGAGTAGAGGTTGCTTCAAACTATTACTTTAATAAAACAGCAAATGAGTTAACATTAGCAGAATCTGCATTTTTAGCAGGTATAAATAATTCGCCAAATGCATATGCTCCATTTTCTACAGAACAAGACGATATTGACCAAATAAAAAGGAGAACAAAGATAGTAGTTGATAAAATGTATCAACTTGGTAAAGAAAACTCTTCTCATAAGGCAGGAATAACAGAAGAGGAATATAATACAGCAATAGCAGAAATAGATAATGGATTAGCCTTTAATAAAGGAACTATTTTCCAAGGTTCTTATACATACCATACAGAGGCAGCAATAAATCAAGTAAAACAAGAACTAAAAGAAAAAAACGGATGGACAGATGAATATGTTGATTATTATGTAAAAAGCGGAGGACTTACAATATACACAACACAGAACACATATATACAAAATTTAATGCAAGAAGAAGTAAAAAAAGATAAATACATTGAATATTCAAGATATGCTGTAGATGAGAATGGAAATCCAAAAACTGCACAAACAGCTATGGTACTAATGGATCATAAAACAGGTTATGTTTTAGCAACTGTTGGAGGAATAGGAGAGAAAACTACAACGTTTGGATTTAACAGAGCAACACAAGGAAAAAGGCAACCAGGTTCATCAATAAAACCAATTGCAGTATTGTGCCCAGGTATAAATTCGGGAATAATTACAGCAGGTTCTGTATTTGATGATATTCCATATACAGAAGGTCCATATAAAAACTTTAAAAATTTTGGGGACTCATATAAAGGATTAGTAACAGTAAGATATGCAATAGCAACATCACAAAACATACCAATGCTTAAAGCAATAAATGAAATAGGAGTTAGTAGGTCAGTAGAATATTTAAATAGTATTAATATGCCTGTATTAGAAGAACAACAACATATAAATCTTGCATTAGGAGTTGCAGAAATGACACCTTTACAAATGGCAGCAGCTTATTCAACAATAGCAAATGATGGTGTATATATAGAACCAACATTTTATACTAAAGTTGTAGACTCAGATGGAAATATAGTTTTACAGGCTGAACAGGAGACAAGAACAGTAATATCAACAGCAACAGCGTATATAATAAAAGAAATTCTAACAGAAGTTGTAAGGTCAGGAAATGCAGCTTATGCAGGACTTCCTGGAATTAGTGTAGCAGCAAAAACAGGAACTTCAAATAGTGACGTAGATAGATGGTTCTGTGGATTTACTCCATACTATACAGCTGCAACTTGGTTTGGATATGATAATGCTGGTGGAGAAAAAGAATCAATAAGAACTTTCTCTTGGAATCCTTCAGGATATATCTGGGATTCAGTAATGCAAACAATACATCAAGGTTTACCAAATGCAAAATTTTCAGATACTAAACCAAGCAATGTAACAACAGCAACAATATGTAGATCATCTGGTAAACTAGCCACAGAAGCTTGTAGAAATGATCCAAGAGGAAATCAAGTATATACAGAAAACTTTATAAATGGAACAGCTCCAACAGAAAAATGCACAACACATGTTATGGTAGATATATGTGCAGATACTGGGTTTATAGCAAATGAGCATTGTCCAAATAGAGTAACAACCTCATTTATTACAAGACCATCAACAGAGATAGGAAATTGGTCTAGAGCAGCTGATGCTAAATATATGTATCCAAATGGAAACTGTACTATACATGCAGCACCAGCTCAACCAGTAACACCAGAACAACCTGAAAATCACGAAAATCCACAGCCACCTGAAAATAATGAAACACCACAAACACCGGAAGAGCCAGAAGAACCAGAGGAACCGGAACAACCAGGCAACACGAGCGGTGGAAATAATACTGGTGGAAATAGCACTGGTGGAGATGGTACAGGTGGAAATAACACCGGAGGAAACAACACAGGTGGAAACAGTACCGGAGGAAATAATACCGGTGGAAACAACACTGGAGGAAACAGTACTGGAGGAAATAATTCAAGCGGAAATAGTGCGGAGGGAAACAATACTTAAGGTAAATAGTTACCTACCAATCTATAGACCGTGATGTCATAAAATAATACTAAATATGGCAAGATTAGAACCTTGCCAATTTAGTGTTTTAAGGAGAAAGGATGATTATAACTTGGACATAAATTTTTATAATACGTTAACAAAAACAAAAGAAAAATTTGAACCATTAGAAGGAAATACAGTTAGAATATATAGTTGTGGACCTACAGTATATAAAGATGCAAGTATTGGTAATATGAAATCATATATATTCATGGATACACTAAGAAGAGTATTAAAATTTAATGGGTATAATTTAAAACATGCAATGAATATAACAGATGTAGGTCATTTAGTATCAGATGCAGATGAAGGTGAAGACAAAATGATAAAAGCGGCCAGAGAAGAAAAGAAAACACCTTTAGAAATAGCAGAATATTATACAGAAAAATTCTTTGAGGACCTTGATAGATTAAACATAGACAGACCAGAAATAATATGCAAAGCAACAGAACATATAGAGGACATGATAAAATTTGTTCAAAAGTTATTAGATAATGGTTATGCATATGAAACCTCAACAGCAATATATTTCGATGTTTCTAAATTAGATAGATATGGAATACTATCAGGAATAGATTTAAGAAATCAAAAAGCAGGAGCAAGAGTAGAAATAGATGAAGAAAAAAGAAATCCATACGACTTTGCTCTTTGGATAAAAGCACCAGAAAAGCATATAATGAAATGGGAAAGCCCTTGGGGATTGTGCTATCCGGGATGGCATATAGAATGTTCAACAATGAGCAATAAATACTTAGGGGAGCAATTCGATATACACACAGGTGGAATAGATTTAGTTCCAACACACCACGAAAACGAAATAGCTCAAAGTAAAGGATGCACAGGAAAAATACCGGCAAGATTTTGGATGCATTGTGAATTTCTATTAATTGATGGTGGAAAAATGTCTAAAAGTTTAGGCAACACTTATTTAGTTCAGGATTTAATAGATAAAGGCTTTGACCCACTTAGCTACAAGATGTTATGTTTTACATCACATTATAGAAACAAACTAAACTTTACATGGGAAGGATTAGCAAGTGCACAAAATTCTTTGATAAAGCTAAAAGAGGGATACAAAAAACACAAATTTGGAACTGAGAACATAGAAAAAAGTGAAATAGAAAACTATAAAACAAAATTCTTAGAAGCAATAAATGATGATTTAAACATGCCAGTTGCAATGAGTGTAGTGTGGGAAATTGTAAAAAAGCCAAAAAAATCAAAAAAACTGGCCGATCTGTTATTAGACTTTGATAAAGTATTAGGAATAAAAATTGAAGAACCTATTATGCAAAAACAAGAAGAAATTTCACAAGAAATTTTAGAATTAGTAGAACAAAGAAAAATAGCAAGACAAAATAAAGACTGGGCATTATCAGATAAACTAAGAGACCAAATAAAAGAAAAAGGTTATGCAGTGAAAGATAGCAAAGACGGAATGACATTAGAAAAAATATAACAATTATAACTTTGGGTAAAATTTGAAGGACTCTGTATAACATAAAGCCTAAATATTGAAAAAAATTATAAAAAAGGAGTTAAAAAATGCCAAAAAGGGAAAACTATATAGGATGGGACGAATATTTTATGGGAGTAGCATTATTATCAGGGGAAAGAAGCAAAGACCCAAACTCTCAAGTAGGAGCATGCATAGTAAGTGAAGATAACAAAATATTATCAATAGGATACAATGGATTTCCAAAAGGCTGTTCAGATGACGAAATATCATGGGAAAGAGAAGGGGATTTTTCGGAAACTAAATATCCATATGTGTGCCATGGAGAATTAAATGCAATACTTAATTATACAGGTTCAACTTTAAAAAATAGTAGAATATATGTAGCATTATTTCCATGTAATGAATGTGCTAAAGCCATAATACAATCAGGAATAAAAGAGGTAATATATAAAGAGGATAAATATGCTGATACAGATAGTGTAAAAGTTTCAAAAAAATTATTTGATATGAGTAATGTGAAATACACGAAATATACGCCAACATCAAGGAGAATAACATTAGATTTATGAAAGGGAAATAATTATGCAAATTTTAACTCAAAAAGATAAAAAGGCATATGAGGAATTTCTTATAAACAATGAAAGGTGTAATTTTCAGCAATCACTAGAATGGGGGGAAGTAAAGCAAGCTTGGAAAAATGAAATAATATTATCAAAAAACAAAAATGGAAAAATAGTAGGTGCAATAAGTGTATTAATTAGAAAAATGCCCATATTTGGAAATTTTATGTATATATCAAGAGGACCAACCTGCGATATATATGATGAAAACATATTAAAAGACTTAACTAATGGACTAAAAGAATTAGCAAAGAGATATAAAGCATTTGCGTTAAAATGGGAGCCAGATATAAAAAGCAATGATAAAGAATTTAGAGAAATAGCAGAGAGATTAGGCTTTAAGATAAATGACAATGCAAAAGATTTTAGTGAAGGTATACAACCAAGATATGTTTTTAGATTAGATATAAAAAATAAAGCAGAAGATGAAGTGTTTTCTGCATTTCATCAAAAAACAAGATATAACATACGTTTAGCAACAAAAAGAGGAGTAATCATCAAAGAAGGAAAAAGAGAAGATTTAAAAGATTTTCATAAGATAATGGAGGTAACAGGTAAAAGGGACAACTTTATGATAAGACCATTATCTTATTTTGAAACGATGTATGATAAATTATCTCCAAATCATTTAAAATTAATGATGGCATATTATGAGGACAAGCCTATAGCTGGCATAATAGATATAATATATGGAAATAAAATTTGGTATTTATATGGAGCAAGTAGTAATCAACATAGAAATTTAATGCCAAATTATCTTTTGCAATGGGAAATGATAAAATACGCAATTAAGCAGAAGAAGGATATTTATGATTTTAGAGGAGTAGTAGGAATAGTAGATGAAAAACATCCGCAGTATGGACTATATAGATTTAAAAAAGGCTTTAATGCAGAATTTACTGAATTTATAGGAGAATTATATATTAACTACAAACCAATAACATACAAAATGTACAAAATTACTGAAAAACTGTATAAGAAAATGGCAGGAGTAAAAAATACAATAAAAGGAAGAAAAATTTCTTAAGATAAGTTTTTTAAGTAAAAGGGGAAGGTAATTTGAAGGAGCTAGTAGTTAGTATTAAAGACTTAAAGCATAATATTAACCAAGTAAAAAAATATGTAAACAATATTTCTCCAGATACAAACTGCACAATAATAGCCATAGTAAAAGGAAATGGCTATGGATTGGATTTAATAAAATATTCAAAAATTCTAGTAGAAAATGGAATACAATATTTAGCAGTAGCAACGCTAGATGAAGCATTAATTTTAAGAAAAGAAAACATAACAAAAAACATATTAATGCTATCAGTTATTAATAATGAAAAAGAGCTAGAGGAAGCAGTAAAAAATGAAATAACAATTACAACAGATTCAAAAGAAAATGTTCAAATGATAAACAAATTAGCAAATAAGGGATATAACATAAAAGTTCATATAAAAATAGATACAGGCTTTGGAAGATATGGATTTATATATAATAATTATGAAGACATTATAAACTGTATAAAAAGTTTAAAAAAAAATAAAGTAGAAATAGAAGGCATCTTTTCACATTTTTCAATTGCATATTATAAAAATAATAAACATACTAAAAAGCAATTTGATAGATTTAAAAAGGTTTTAGACGTACTTAGGGAGAATAATATAGATATAAAGTTAAAACATATTTGCAATTCACCAGGAATACTAAACTATCCTAATATGCATTTAACAGCAGTAAGGATAGGCTCTGCATTTGTTGGTAGAGTGGCAACAAAAAATAATATAGATTTAAGAAAAATAGGAAAATTAAGGGTAGAGGTAGCAGAGGTAAAACAAGTTCCTGCAAATTTTAATATAAGTTACTTAAATGCATATAAAACAAATAAGAAGAGTAAAATAGCAATTCTTCCAGTAGGTTATAAAGATGGATATAACGTGTCTCAAAGAAATGATATGTTTATGCTGGTAAATAAAATAAGAAGAATTATAATAGCAATAAAAAGTTTATTTAAAAAAGAAAAGCTAATAGTAGTGATAAATGGAAAAATATATGATATAATAGGGACTGTTGGAATGTACCATGTAATAGTAGATGTAACAGAAGACTCTATAAAAAATGGAGATATAGCAGAAATGGAAATAAATCCAGTATATATAGATAGAGAAATAAATAGGAAATATATAATTTAATATAAAATTAATATTAATAGTATATAATCTTAAGAAATTTTGTACGTAGCATTTAGAAAGGAATGTGATAAATAATGAATGATAAAAAAGATAATAAGAAGGATAAAATATATTATATAATATTTGCAATAGTTATATTGGTAGCAACAATAATAATTGCACTTGTATTATTTAATAATGGTAAAGATAGTGATGATAAAGAAATTGCTTATACAGACCTTATAACAAAAATTGATAAAGATGAAGTAGAAGAAATAGAAATGACAGTAGGGAGTACATCAGTAAAGGTTAAATTAAAAGGCGAGGAGGAAGAAAAAAATTCAATAGTACCAAGCACACAGGCATTTATAGAATTAATACAAGAAAAGAAACTTGCAGGAAATAGCATAAACTTAAAACAAAAGCCAGTTAGTGTGTTATTAAGAATATCAGATACATTTCTAAACTTGTTACCAACAATAATGATAGTTATATTATTTATTCTAATATTCAAAATGCAGGGACTAGGAGATAAAGGAAAGGTATATGATGCAGAAACTGAAAAAACAAATGTCACATTTAAAGATGTTGCAGGCTTAGATGAAGAAAAAACAGAGTTAATAGAAATTGTAAATTTTCTAAAAGAGCCTAAAAAATTTCATGAAATGGGAGCAAAAATTCCAAGAGGTATATTATTATATGGAAAGCCAGGAACAGGAAAAACTTTAATTGCAAAAGCAATAGCAGGAGAAGCAGGAGTTCCATTTATATCAATGAGTGGTTCTGAATTCATAGAAATGTTTGCAGGACTTGGAGCCTCAAGAGTAAGAAAATTATTTGAAAAAGCTAAAAAGATATCACCATGTATAGTATTTATAGATGAAATAGATGCAATAGGTGCAAGACGTACCGGAGGAAGCGGAGCAGAATCTGAAAACAATCAAACCTTAAACCAATTATTAGTAGAAATGGATGGCTTCAACACTAATGAAACAGTAATAGTGCTTGCTGCAACAAATAGACCAGAAATGCTAGACAAAGCCCTATTAAGACCAGGAAGATTTGATAGACAAATAACAATAGCTGTACCAGATGCAAAAGGAAGAGAAGAAATACTAAAAATACATTCAAAGAATAAACCATTAGGCGATGATATAAGTTTAAAAGAAATAGCAACAGATACAGCAGGATTTACAGGAGCAGAACTTGCAAATGTATTAAATGAATCAGCAATAATTGCAACAACAAGAGAGCATAAAAAAATTGTTATGGAGGACTTAGAAGAAGCTGTAAAGAAGGTAACAGTAGGATTACAAAAAAATAGTAGAGTTATATCAGATAAAGACAAAAAATTAACAGCATATCATGAAGCAGGACATGCAATAGTAAGTAAATACTTAGAAACACAGCAAGATGTTAAAGAGGTATCAATAATACCAAGAGGACTAGCAGGTGGATATACAATGTACAAAACAAATGAAGATAAATACTATATTTCAAGAACAGAGATGGAGGAGAAATTAGTAGCTTTACTAGGAGGAAGAGCAGCAGAAAAGATTGCTTTAGATGATATTTCAACAGGTGCAAGTAATGATATAGAGGTTGCAACAGAACTTGCAAAAGATATGGTTAAAAAATATGGTATGAGTGATAGAGTAGGACCAATTAACTTAGAAGCAAAAGAACAATACGAGCTACAAGTATTTGGCAATAATATAGAAGATATAATTGGTGTTGAGGTAAAAGAATTAATAGATACAGCATATAAAAGAGCACAAGATTTAATTATGGAACATATGGATAAATTACATGCTGTTGCTGGAAAGCTATTGGAGAAGGAGACTATTACAGCATCAGAATTCGAAGAAATCTTTAAAAATAATTAATGGAGAAAATAAATTTATGGCTAAAGTAAGTACAGTTTTTGTTTGTAGTAATTGTGGAAATGAATCACCAAAGTGGTTTGGTAAATGTCCAGCCTGTAACGAGTGGAATACATGTTATGAGGAGAAGCAAACAGCAATAAATAGTAATGCAAAAATTCAAAGAAGAGAAATGCCAGAACCAACGCTTTTAAATAGCATAAAAAAGCAAGATATTGCACGTAGTTCAACAGGTTTTGAAGAATTAGATAGAGTTTTAGGTGGAGGCCTTGTGAAAGGGTCTCTTACTTTAATTGGTGGAGAACCTGGAATTGGTAAATCTACATTAATTTTGCAAATATGTGATAAAGTAAAAGGAGAAGGTAAGGTTTTATATGTTTCAGGAGAAGAATCTGCAGAGCAAATTAAAATAAGGGCAGATAGATTAAGCATAAATAATGAAGATATATTATTTTTAGGCGAAACAGATATGGATATTATAGAGAATGCCATATTAAAAGTAAAACCAAAATTAGTTGTAATAGATTCAGTACAAACAATGTATTCAAATGAAATTACTTCAAGTCCAGGTAGTGTAAGTCAAGTACGAGAAATAACTGCAAAGATAATGAGAACCTGCAAGCAGGAGGCAATAACAACAATAATAATAGGACATGTTACAAAGGACCGGAAACATTGCAGGCCCAAGAGTATTAGAGCATATGGTAGATACAGTTTTATACTTAGAAGGAGAAAGATATTTTACATATAGAATATTAAGAGGAGTAAAAAATAGGTTTGGTTCAACAAATGAGATAGGAATGTTTGAGATGCAAGAAGAAGGAATGTGTGAAATACAAAATCCATCTTCAGTGCTTTTAGGAGAAAGAGAAGAAAATCCAGCAGGCTCAATTGTTGTAGCAAGTATGGAGGGAACAAGACCAATTTTAGTAGAGTTGCAGGCATTAACAGCACAAAGTGTATTTGGTTTTCCAAGAAGAACAGCAAATGGAATAGATTATAATAGATTAACCTTGCTAGTAGCAGTATTAGAAAAAGTAGTTGGAATGCCACTTGGAAATCAAGATGTATATTTAAATATAGTAGGTGGAATAAAAATAAATGAGCCAGCATTAGACTTAGGAATAATACTTGCAGCAGCATCAAGCTATAAAAACATAAGCATACCATTAGATACAATAGCAATAGGAGAGGTAGGCTTAACAGGAGAAGTAAGAAGCGTAAACATGATAGAGAAAAGGATTAAAGAAGCAGAAAAATTAGGCTTTAAGACGTGCATAATACCACACAATAACAAGAAACAAATAAAAGGTAAATATGTTTCAAATATAGTTGGTGTAAAGAATATTTATGAGGCAATGAGATATTTAAAATTAAGATAAGATATTATTGTAAAACAACAAGGAAATGTAACAATTTACACAGTTTTATTATTTTAAAATTAAAAAATTAAAAGTCGAAAAAGTTCAAAAAATGTATTTACTATTTTATTAAGGTCTGATATAATCTAAATATAAAAAATTTGGGGGTGAATATAATGAAAAAATTTTTAAAAGGATTAGTGCTTGTAGGTCTTATGTTAGTGATGTTATTTGCATTAACAGGTTGTGGAAACAAACTAGTAGCAACTAAAGAGGAAGAAGAAGATGGAATGAAATACAAAGAGAGAACAGAATTCACTTTTAAGAAAGATGAAGTTACAAAAATAAAAATCACTTATAAGATGGAAAATGCTGATGATGCAAAGAAAATGGAAAGTACAATGCATGCAGCTTTTGCAATGATGGATAGTTTTTCAGATGAAGACGTTGATTATGAAATTACTAGAAAAGGAAAAAAGGTTACTATGAAGGTAGAAGGTGAAGCTACTAAACTAATATCAGAAAGTTTAGGAGACAATAAAGAAGAAATAAAAGAATCTTTAGAAGAACAAGACTACAAAGTAAAATAGTTTAAACAAAAAACTGGAGAATTCCAGTTTTTTGTTTGCTTTAAAGCATTTTTTATATTTCTACTTGCATAAAATTGTATTATGTAATATAATAAGTCCGTTAAAATTTTTAGACGAAGGGAATGGTAATTAAAATGTGTGGAATAGTAGGTTATATAGGCTACAAAAAAGCTAGCCCAATTTTAATACAGGGATTAACAAGATTAGAATATAGGGGGTATGATTCAGCAGGAATTGCTGTAATGGAGCAAAATAAAATAGTAGTAAAAAAAGATAAAGGAAGAGTAAACAACTTATATAATTTAGAAGGGGTAGAAGATTTAAAGGGGACAATAGGAATTGCACACACAAGATGGGCAACACATGGAAAACCATCTAAAGAAAATTCACATCCACATATGGATAATGATGAAATTTTTGCAGTTGTTCATAATGGAATTATAGAAAATTATAATGAATTAAAAGATGATTTAATAAAAGAAGGATATCATTTTATATCACAAACAGATACAGAGGTTGTACCAAATTTAATAAATTATTATTATAAACAAGATAAAGAAAATGATAATTTAAAATTATTAAGAGCAGTAAAAAATGCATGTATGAAGCTAAAAGGTAGCTTTGCCCTAGAAATTATTTCTAGCAAAGAACCAGAAAATATGATAGTTGTAAGAAAAGATAGTCCATTAGTAATAGGTAAAGGAAATGGAGAAAATTACATAGCATCAGATATACCAGCAATCCTTTCATACACTAAAGATTTCTATTTCTTAAATGATTATGAATTTGCGTATTTAAGTAAAAATGAAGTTAAATTTTACGATAAAGAATTAAATAAGATAAGAAAAATTACAAAAAGTATAGAATGGGATAGTCAAGGCGCTGAAAAAGGTGAATTTGAACATTTTATGCTAAAAGAAATATATGAGCAACCAAGAGCAATTAGAGAAACAATAGGAACAAGACTAAATAATTTAAAGGTACATTTTGATGAATTAAATTTTTCAAAAGAGTATTTAGAAAATATTAATAAAATATACATTGTAGCATGTGGAACAGCAATGCATGCGGGAATAGTTTCAAAAAATATATTTGAAAAACTTTGCAAAATACCAGTAGAGGTAGATATTGCATCAGAATTTAGATATAGAGATCCATTAATAGATGAAAAAACATTAACAATATATATAAGCCAATCAGGAGAAACAGCAGATACAATAGCTGCATTAAAACTTGCCAAAGAAAAAGGAGCAAAAACACTTGCAATTTCAAATGTTATAGGAAGTTCAATAACAAGAGAAGCAGATTATTCAATATATACACACGCAGGACCAGAAATTGCGGTAGCATCAACAAAAGCATATACATCACAAGTTACAATTTTAGCTCTAATTGCTATCTATTGTGCTGAAATTTTAGAAAGAGCAGATGTAAACAAAATAGAAACATTAAAAGCAGATATATTAAAACTACCTTCAAAAGTAGAAGAAATTTTAAAAGATATTACAACAATAAAGAAATTTGCAAAAAAGGTATATAAAGAAAGAGATATGTTCTTCTTAGGTAGAGGAGTAGATTATGCAGTAAGCTTAGAAGGCTCTTTAAAATTAAAAGAAATATCATATATACATTCAGAAGGATATGCATCTGGAGAATTAAAGCATGGACCAATTGCTTTAATAGATACAGGTGTAACAGTTGTTGCAACAATTACAGATAAAGCTTTAGTAGAAAAATCTATAAGCAACATTCAAGAGGTAATAACAAGAGGTGCAAAAATACTTGTAATAACAAATCAAGATATAGAAAATAAAGGCTTTGAAGCTGTAATAAAAATACCAGAAATATCAACAGAAATATCACCAGTGCTTTCAATTGTTCCATTACAAATTCTTGCTTACTATATTTCAAAAGAAAAGGGATTAGATGTTGATAAACCACGTAACCTTGCAAAATCAGTAACAGTTGAATAAAATAAGGAAAATGGAAATATCAAAAAAATACCATATAGTTTTTAAAGATAGGAGGAAACTTATATGTATGCATATATAAATGGAAAAATAGCAGATAAAGCAAATAACTATGTAGTAATAGATGCAGGAGGAGTTGGATACAAAATATATATGTCACCAACAACAATTGAAAAATTAAAAGATGTAGGAGAAATGCAAAAAGTTCATACATATTATTATGTAAGAGAAGATAATATAAGTTTATATGGTTTCCTAAGTAATGAAGAATTAAGAATGTTTGAATTATTACTTTCAGTTAGTGGAATAGGAGCAAAATCAGCTGTGCAAATTTTAGCCAGTATAACACCATCAGCATTTGCATTAGCTGTAATATCAAACGATGTATCTAAAATAGTAAAGATTCCAGGAATAGGAAACAAAACAGCTGCAAGAATAATATTAGAATTAAAAGATAAATTAAAAACAGAACAAGCAATGACTAAAGACGAAAAAATAGAACAAGCAATACATGAGGATAATAAAGATAGCGAGGCAGTAACAGCTCTTCAAGTATTGGGATACACAAGCAAAGAAATAGATAAAGCGTTAGAAAGTATAGACATTCGTGGTTTAGGAGTAGAAGAAATTATAAAAAAGGCATTAGGAATTTTAGGAAAATAAAAAGGAGAAGATAAATGGATTTAAGCAAACCTTTGGCACATAGGGTTAGACCAACAAAACTAGAAGAATTTGTAGGACAAGAAGAGGTATTAGGAAAAGACAAAATATTATATAGAACCATAAAAGCAGATAGACTTACAAGCCTAATACTTTGGGGACCTACAGGATGTGGAAAAACCTCAATTGCAAAAGTAATAAGCAATACCACAAAATATAAATTCATACAAATAAATGCAGTAACATCAGGAGTAGCAGATATAAAAGCAGCAGTAGAAGAATCAAAAAATATGCTATTAAATCCATCAGGAAAATGTATATTATTTATAGATGAAATACATAGATTTAACAAATTACAGCAAGATGCTCTTTTACCATTTGTAGAAAATGGAACAATAATATTAATAGGAGCAACAACAGAAAATCCATATTTTTCCGTAAATAAAGCTTTAATATCAAGGTCAATGGTAGTAAAATTAAAGCCACTTGGCTTTCAAGATATAGTAAAAATATTAAACAATGCCTTAACAAATCCAGAAGGACTTGGAACATATAAAATAAACATAGAAAAAGAGACATTAGAGGCAATTGCAAAACTTTCAGGAGGAGATGTAAGAACAGCACTAAACACATTAGAGCTTGCAGTACTTACAACCACAATGGATGAAAATGGAGTTATAAACATAACCAAAGAAATTGCAGCAGAATGTATGGGAAAGAAAAAAACAATGTTTGATAAATCCGGAGACTCACATTATGATAATATAAGTGCCTTCATAAAATCTATGAGAGGAAGCGACCCAGATGCAGCAGTATTTTACCTAGCTAGGGCATTAGATGGAGGAGAGGACCCAGTATTTTTAGCAAGAAGAATTACAATTGCAGCAGCAGAAGATGTAGGATTAGCAAACCCAAATGCTTTAGTTATTGCAACATCTGCAATGCAAGCAGTTGCAGCAATAGGAATGCCAGAAGCAAGAATAATACTTGCAGAAGCTGCAATATATGTAGCACTATCAAAAAAATCAAACTGTGCATATTTAGCAGTAGATAAAGCCATTCATGATGTAAGCACAAAAGATACTGGAGAAATACCAATGCATATAAGAAATGCTCCAGCAACTGGAATGAGTGAATTTGGTTATGGTGTAGGTTATAAATATCCACATGACTATCCAAACCATCAAGTAGAACAACAATATCTGCCAGACAAAATGCTTGGTACAAAATATTTTATAAAAGACGAAACAGTTGGAGAAATTTGATAATAGGAAATATATATTGTAAAAATCAATGAAAATACTTGTAATTTTTGTAAAAGTATGTTAAACTAAATAATAGTGAATTTTATTTGAACAATATTAGGAGGTGCATATATAATGGCAAAATGTGAAATATGCAATAAAACAGTAAATTATGGAAATCAATTAAGTATAACACGTTCACATATAAGTAAAAGAACATCAAGAACATTTAAACCAAATGTTAGATCAGTAAAAGCAGTTGTAGATGGTCAAACAAAAAGAATTAATGTTTGTACAAAATGCTTACGTTCAGGCAAAGTAAAAAAAGCATAAAAATATAAGAGCAAGAAAAAACTTGCTCTTGTTTTGTAAAAGAATGTTACAATTTAGATTTGCAATATAAAGTTTGTACGGAGCTTATGTATTTATTCTAAATTGAACGTATTGCATTAGATATTTAATTTTAATAAATATATAAATGCTAAATTTGGATATTTCTGTAATTAATTTTACCTTAATTTTTTCTAAAAATTAATTCTAATTTTCTTTAATTCCAAAAATTAATTTAACAAATCCCCTCAAAAATTTAGGAACCTTTTTTACAACTATTGTCACTTAAAACACACTCCTTTATATAGAATTTAGTTACATAACCACGAAAGTCCAACACAAACTACAATAAGACCAATAAGAAATAACCAACCTGTAAAAGGAAGCAAAATAACGAGTAGAATCCCAAGCCCTAATCCAATTAAACATACAGCTAAAGTTTTCCTAAAAATCCTCATAAATTACCTCCTAATATAAGTATTTGAAACTTAATATATAATATTAAATTTTATGTAAAATTGTGAAAGAAGGAATAAATGTTTTTAGATTTAATATATCCGCCAGTTTGTGGAATATGCGGAAAAATAAATAAAAAAAGCTTATGCAAAAAATGTGAAATACAGCTAAAACCATATGAAATGAATTCAATTTGTAAACCGAAAAATAAATATTTTGATTATCAAATAAAAATATTAAAATATAAGGGAATAGTTAGAGAAAGGATAATCGACTTTAAATTCAATGAAAAATCATATTTATACAAAACTTTTGCTAAAATTATATTAAATGACAAAAAAGTATATGGTTTTTTAAAAAAATATGATATAATTATTTATGTGCCTATGTATATAAAAAAGAAAATGTTAAGAGGGTACAATCAATGTGAATTAATAGCAAAAGAACTAGCAAGTAAGCTTCAAATAGAAAAACAATTCAACAATTTAAAAAAGATAAAAGATACAAAAAAACAAAGTTCATTAATAAAAGAAGAAAGAAAAGCAAATATAAAAGATGCATTTAAAATAAATAACAGCACAAGCATAATAAACAAAAAAATAATATTATTTGATGATATATACACAACAGGAAGCACAGTTAATGAATGTAGTAGAATATTAAAAGAAGCAGGAGCAAGAGAGGTTTTGGTACTTACACTTGCAATAGACTAAACAAAAGAAAATATTAAAAAACAGTTTTAAAGGTTAAACATAACGTTTAAAACAAATAGAGAGGAATGTGTTAAGCATGGAAGATTTAGTAGAAAGCATATTAGATTATATAAGAGCAGATTATACAGATTATGCAATAATGATAAATGGAGAATGGGGAAGCCGGAAAAACATACTTTTGGAATAATAAAATAAGACCTAAAATAGATGGAATGCAATATAATGGAAAAAGATATTCAACTATATATATGTCATTATATGGGATATCAAACTTAGAGGAAATAAGTAAAAAAATATTTATAGAAACAAGTCAACTTATGGATAAAAACGTGAAAAAACATATGGATATAACGGGGAAATATTCAATACCAGAATATGCAAAAACAGGTTTAAATATGGCAAACATTTTTGGTGTAAATGGCAATAATGATAAAATAGACTATGAAAAATTCTTTTCAACAGATAATAAGGTTTTATGCTTTGATGACCTAGAAAGAGCCAATGTAGATGTTATAGATATATTAGGTTATATAAACAACTTTGTAGAGCATGACCACATAAAAACAATAATAATATGTAATGAAAAAGAGCTTTCAACAAAATTAAAAAATAGCAATTTAGATGATGAAACAAAACCAATGGTTGAAAGAATACAAGACAAAATAGAATATGTATTTGATAAAGCAAACGACTATGAAAGAATAAAAGAAAAACTAATAGGTGAAACCTTTGAATATAGACCAGAGTTCAATTATATAATAAATGGAATACTTATGAGGTATGAGAATAATCCAGATTTAATAAGATTTTTAAGAGAAAATACACCATATATTATAAATACTTTTAACAAAAGTCAAACTAGAAACTTAAGAATATTAAAACATTCATTAAATGATTTTTCAAAAATTTTTGATATGGTAAATAAATATTATCCGAACACAAATTATAGAGTAATCCAAACAATGCTTATTTTCACAATAGCAATTTCATTTGAAATAAAAGCAGGAAAAATAACAAAAGATAAATTTATATATATAAATAACAATGAAGAATATAAAGCATTAGTAATATCATCTAAAGTATTTATGGATAATAGGCAATTCTATATAAAAGAATTTGATAATAACTATTACTACAACTTTAAAGCAGAATATAGATTCTTTAAATTCATTGAAAACTATGTAAGAACAAGAATTTTCGATACAAGAAAATTTAAAGAAGACATGGAAGATATAATAAACACAGTAGATACTGAAAAACTACCAGGACATAAAAGGCTATTAACAGAAGAATTCTGGAAAATATCAGATAGTCAATTTCCAGAGGTAATAGAAGAGGTAATAGATAATGTAAAAAATGGAAAATTAATATTAATAGATATAACTAAACTATTTATGTATTTTGTATATTTTGTTCAAAAAGGATTAATAAATTATCAAATTAGCGAAATAAAATCAATATTCTTTAACGGAATGGATATAGCTTACCAAAATTCAGAATACATAGAAAATCCAGAGCAAGAATTAGAAGGATTATCATTTGGAGAAAAAAATGTAGACGTAGAAGATATTCTAGCACATTTCTATGTACTAAATGGTAAATTAAAAGATAAAATGTACACAGAAAAAGCAAATGATGTATTAAAAGCAATACCAATGAAAATAGAAAACTTTTATGAAAAATTGGATGAAGAATGTATGGATATACCAATATTTAAATATTATGATCCACACCAATTATTCCAAAGAATATCTTGTGCAAGTAATGAGGATATAGTGCAGATAAAAGAAAAACTATTAGAAAGGGCAAAGAAAAATCCAATAAAACTAAAACCAGAATTAAAAAATATGATAAAGTTAAAAGAAATTACAGAGCAATATATAGAAGGTAAAGAAATTACAATAAAAATAGTAATGCTAAGTGAATTCTTAAGAGATTTAGAGCGTATAATTAAAAAATACGAAAGAGCATAGAAAGTATAAATAAATTAAAAAAATCAAGGAAAGGAAAAATAAAATGGAGGAAATAAAATTAAAATACTATTTTAAATATATAGAGGAGTTTAGAGAGAAGGAAATCTTTGAGAATTGTACTTATGTATGGGAGCCTATAAATAAAATTAATAGTTATTTAAAAGAAAAAATAGTAGAGCCAAATATAAAAGTAAATAAAGCTGAAATGGGGGAATTTTGTTCAATAACAGGAAACTATTTTATAGATGAAGGAACAAAAATAGGAGCAAATGTAAGTATAGAAGGTCCTGTTATAATAGGTAAAAATGTAACTATACAATCAGGAGCATTAATTAGACCAGGAACAATAATAGGAAATAACTGTGTAATAGGCCATAGTTGTGAAGCAAAACATTGTATAATACAAAACAAGGCAAAGATACAAAGCTTTACATTTTGTGGAGATTCTATAATTGGAAAATCAACAAGAATTGGAAGCGGAACAATACTTGCAAATAGAAGATTTGACCAAAAAAACATAGAAATAAAAATAAATGGAGAAAAATTTAATACAGAAACAGACTTTTTTGGAGCAATAGTTGGAGATAATTCAAGAATGGGAGCAAATAGCACAAGTGTACCTGGCACTTGCATAGGACCATACACTTGGATATTGCCAACAGTACAAGTAAGAGGCTTTATACCAGCAGAAAAAAGAATATTACCAAAAGCAGAATATATAATACAAGAAAATCCAAGAATAGAATTAAAATAAAAATTAAATGAATTTAATAAGTTCATTGGCAAAGGTTATTTTGCCAGTGAATTTTTTTATATGCATAAAAAACAGATACAAATATTACAGAAATATTACAAATAGATAGTTTATGTTACAAATAGATTAAGTTTATATTACAAATACTAAAATTCATTTACAGTTAAATAAAAAAATGTTAAAATTAAAATAAAAAGTGAGAAAAAAGATATATTTTGGGCAATAAAACAAATGGAGGAAAAAAATGAAAAAGATAAGTAAATTATATATAATATATAAAAAAATGAAGGCTGATGTAATGAAAGTTAGTAATAAGAAATTACAGGGGAAACTCTGCAATGATACATCATGAACTTTTAGAATGTAAACTTTTTTAATGCATGAAAACTTAAAAATAAAAAAAAGGAGGAGGAGGTAGAAATAATAAAAAACAATAATAAAAAAGGAAAAGAAGCAAAAAGAAATAAGGAGGGAAAAGTTAGGTGAAAAGAAAGAAAAACAAGAAAAACTCAAAAGGTGTAACTTTAGTAGGACTGATAATCACAATAATAATAATGTTAATTCTATTAACAGCAACTGTAGCAGTAGTAATAAATGGAAACCTATTTGATAGAGCAGCCGAAGCAGGGCTAAAGTATAAGATACAAGGAGTAGGAGAAAGACTAGAAATAGCAAAAGGAACCTCGAGAATAAAAGACAAAGGCGATTTAAAGAAACAAACATATTTTGATACGATAGAAGAAGAAGGAATAATAAACAACCAAAAAGAAGATATAACAGATAAAGGGGACGACAAATATGATATAGAAACAAAAGAAGGATATATATTCGAGGTACAAATAAAAGACGATGGAGATATAGACATACAATACAGAGGAAAAAAAGGTGAGCAAAAACCATACATAAGAAAAGTAGAAGTAAAAAAACAAACAAGTAATAGTGTAGAGTTAGAGGTAGATGCATTATATGCAGATGGAGCAACCTACACATACTACTATAGAGAAGAAGGCTCAACAGAGTGGAAAGAAGTAGAAGGTTATGACGGACCAACAGGAAAGATAGATGGCTTAACAGCAGATAAAACATATGACGTAAAAGTAGTAGTAGAAACAAAAAACGGAAAAGATGAAAAAGAAATAAAAGTAAGAACAAGAGAATTAGTAACAGCAGTAATAGAATTCCCAGATTTAGAATGGCAAGGAGATACAACTGCACATATAAAAGTAAAAGTAAATCCAAAAGAGGGAGAATCATTAGAAGGATATGACTTGCAATATCAAATTGGAGGAATAGAGGAAAAATGGACAACAATAGAATCAGGAGCTACAGTATCAGGATTACACCATGGAGAAACAATATATGCAAGATTATATGATGGAGTAAATTCAACACATCCAGCAAGCAAAGAAATACAAGATGGAACAGAACCAACAGTAGATATACAAGTAACTGGAACAAAATCAAACAGCATAACAGTACAAGTAACGGCAACAGATGGACAAAGTGGAATGAAAGATGCACCAACATATACATACTATATAAAGAAAACAGGGGAAGATGATACACAATATAAAGAAAGCTCAAGCACATCAAACAGCGACAGTCATACATTTGGAGGCTTAACTCAGAATACAAAATATGACATAAAAGTAGTAGTAGATGGAGATATAGCAAACAACGTAGGTACAAAAGAAATAACAGGACAACAAACTGGCACAGTAGCAGTAGCAGAAGGAGCAATCGACATTGGAAATCCAATATGGAGTGATGGAACAGCAACTGTAGAAATTTCATCAGAACAAGGCGACCAGTTTGGATATAGGATAAATGAAGAAACAACATGGAGAACAGTAACTGATGGAAAAGTAACAGGATTACATCATAATGATACGGTATATGTAGTATTCTATGATGGAACAAACTATGGAGGAAGTCCAGCAAGTAAGCAAATATTAGATAAGACTCCACCAACAGTAGAAGTAACAGTAGGAGCAAAAACAAGTAATTCAATTTCAGTAACAGTAACAGATGTAACAGACGCAGAAAGTGGAATGAAAGATACATTAACATATAAATATTACAAAAAGACAGGAAATGGGGACTATGCATTAGATGCAACAAAAATACAAGGAAGAGATGATAATTTAACTCAACATACATTTACAGGCTTAACTCAAAATACAAAATATGACATAAAAGTAGAGGTAATTGAAGATAAAGGAGGCAACACAGGTACAAAAGAAATAAAAGAACAACAAACCACCTCAGTAACAGTAGGAACAGGAAATATAACAATAGGAGATCCAACATGGAGTGATGGAACAGCAACTGTAACAGTAACATCAGACAAGGGAAAACAATTCGGATATCAGATAAATGCACAAAATACAACTGATTGGAAACAGGTAACTGATGGAAAAGTAACAGGATTACATCATAATGATACGGTATATGTAGTATTCTATGATGGAGTAAACTATGGAGGCAGTCCAGCAAGTAAGCAAATATTAGATTCTACAGCACCAACAGTAACGGTAACAGCAGGAACAAAAACAAGTAATTCAATTCAAGTAACAGCAAGTGCAACAGATGGACAAAGTGGAATGAAAGATTCACCAAAATATACATACTATATAAAGAAAACATCTGACACGAATTATAGTACAGCAAGTCTAAGCAATTCAACAAACAGCAGTTACACATTTGAAGGCTTAACTCAGAATACAAAATATGACATAAAAGTAGTAGTAGATGGAGATAAAGCAGGCCACACAGGAACAGGAGAAATTAAAGAACAACAAACCGGCACAGTAACAGTAGGATCAGGAAAAATAACAATAGGAGATCCAACATGGAATAATGGAACAGCAACTGTAACCATTTCATCAAAAGAGGGAGACAAATTTGGATATCAGATAAATGCACAAAATACAACTGGTTGGACACAAGTAACTAATGGACAGGTAACAGGCTTAAAACATAATGATACAGTATATGTAGTATTCTATGATGGAACAAACTATGGAGGCAGTCCAGCAAGTAAGCAAATATTAGATTCTACAGCACCAACAGTAACGGTAACAGCAGGAACAA
>CANQXC010000004.1 GCA_947627785.1 uncultured Clostridia bacterium
TAGAGAGGCAACTGCTCCCCCTAATAAATTAATTGAAAAAAAACTTATAAAATATACTAGCAAAAATAGTGTTATTATAGAAAAAACTGGGATATCACAAATTATTGATAAAATTACAATTGGTTTAAATAATGTAACAATTTTAGGAAAAGACGTATCAGCAACAGAGGCAATAAAGGACTATGTTAACAAGAAAATGGACAGATTAGAAAAATATTTTGGAGATAATTTTGATGTATCATTAACATTAAGAACAGAAAGAAATGAGCAAATTGCAGAAATGACTGTAAAAACAAGTACAGATACATTTAGAGCAGTAACAGCTAATAACGATTTATATGCATCAATAGATAAAGACCTAGATATAATAGAAGGTCAAGTTAGAAAAATGAAAACGAAAAAAGAAAGAAACAACAAGGAAGATTCAATAAAAAATCTACAAGTTGAAACACCAGTTGCTGAGACAGAGGGAGAAATAATAAAAACAGTTTATTATGATTTAAAACCAATGACTCCTGAAGATGCTGTATTAAAATTACAAGAAAAACCTGCAGATAGATTTATAACATTTATAAATTCAGAAACAAATAAAGTAAATGTTTTATTCAAATTAAAAGACAATAAAAATTATGGTATAGTAGAACCAGATGTTTAAAAAATAAATAAAATGAATAGTAAATAAGTTAGTATTTATTTACTATTCATTTTATTGTGAAAACAACAAGGTTCTTGGGTACACACCCACAATCTTTGATTGTAATGGTGGGTAGAGTTCTTATTGCTTAATTGGAAAAGTATTTTAGGAGGGGTATATAATGTATTGGGATGAGAAAGTTGTTCAAAAATTAGAGTGGAATGGAGAAATTAGCAATTTAGAAGAAAAACAAGCAATTGCAGAAAAAATTGCAAAGATTGCAAAAGCTGGAGATGTAATAGGAGTAGGTTCAGGTTCAACATCATTTTTAGCAGTACAAGCTATTGCAAAAAGAGTAAAGGAAGAAAATTTAAAAATAAGAGTCATACCAACATCAAGAGAATTGGGAATGATATGTAATTATTTAGGATTACCAGTTGAAACATTAATTACAGCAAAGCCGGATTGGTGTTTTGATGGAGCAGATGAAGTAACACCACAAAAATGGTTAGTAAAGGGAAGAGGAGCAGCGATGTTTAGAGAAAAATTACTAATAGCAAATTCTAAAAAAAGTTACATTCTAGTAGATAAGAGCAAATTTGTAAATAAATTATGCGAAAAATTCCCAATACCAATTGAAGTATTTCCAGATGCATTATATGCAGTAAAAGAAAAATTATTTGAATTAGGAGCAACAAGTGCAGAACTACGTTTAGCAAAGAAAAAAGATGGACCAGTAATAACAGAAAATGGAAATTTAATTGTAGATGCAAAATTTGAAAATGTAGATGAAACATTTGAAACAAAGCTAAAAAACATTGTAGGTGTAATAGAAACAGGCTTGTTTATAGGATACGATGTAGAAGTAATAAGTTAAAGTTTAAGCCTATAAAATCCGCCAAACTCCAAAGTAGTTATATATTTATTCTAATGTTAGTTTTTATAGAGCCTTTTTAAGTCATCTGGAATTTCAGCAGTAAATTTCAGATGATTTTTTGTAATTGGATGCAAAAATGAAATTTCATATGCATGTAATGCTTGTCTTTCAATTAATGGAGATGCCTTTCCATAAAGTGTATCTCCTAATAATGGATGACCAACATATGCCATATGAACGCGAATTTGATGAGTTCTTCCAGTTCCTAATATACACTTTACAATAGAATAGTTATTTAGAGTTTTTATAACGTCATAATGAGTAATAGCTAAATCACCATTTTCAGAAACGCATCTTTCTATAATACTATTTTCTTTTCTTGCAATTGGTGCATTTATAGTTCCAGTTGTATTTTCAAAAACTCCATCACAAATAGCAATATACTCTTTTAAAAATTCTTTAGTTTGCATTTGTTTTACTAAACATTCTTGAATATATTCATTTTTAGCAAAAATTACTAAACCAGATGTATTTTTATCAATTCTATTAACAGGTCTAATTTTCTTTTTTAATCCTATTTTATCAAAATAAAATCTAACACCATTTGATAGGCTATCTTCATAATGTTCCATAGAAGGGTGAACAGGAATACCAGCAAGCTTATTTATTATAAGCAATGCCTCATCTTCATAGATAATTTCTAAATCCATTTTTATAGGAACAATATTAGAATTATCCTCTATAAAATCAATGTAAACAGAAACAGAATCTCCAGAATGTAAAGGCATATCAATAAACGCTTTTGTATTATTTACAAAAAGCTTTTGCTCGTGTTTTAATTTTATAAGTAATCTATCTGAAATTTGAAAGTGATTTTTTAATAAATCTCTTAAATTAATGAAATTATCATTTTCTTGTATTTGGTAATTTAAAGTCATAATAAAAATTCCTTTCATGTTTTTATTAAGAGTGTATTCATAGGAATGATGAAAAAAATAGGGGGACCAATCGGTCCCTCACTTTTGGTCTTTTTCACGGTAACGGAAACCATCGAGCGCTTTGATAGCAGAAGATAGCTCTGAAATGTCAATGTTTTTTAGCCGATTGACAAACTCGTCAATCATGTCATAAGATTGACATTCATTATCCGTAGTGTAATCCTGTTCCTGTTTGCTTTCCGTGTGTTGTTCGTTCATATGGTGCTATGACCTCCTAATGAAGAAATTATAATTATTATAGCACAAATGGAAAAAATGGTCAATTATGTAAAATAGAATTTCCTTTTAGCAATAACTTAAAAAGAATAATAAAATTAAATGCAAAACTTTACAAAAACTAATGAAACTTTACTATATTCGTGGTATAATTATAAACAGCACAAATTTGGGAGAAAAAATACAGTACGAAAACAGGTTAAGTATTGTATTGTTAGGACCAAGATTAATGCCGGAAAGGAATGTTAGTTTTATGAATGACAATATAGTAGTAAAGGGAGCAAAAGAACATAATTTAAAAAATATTAATGTAACAATACCAAGAGATAAATTAGTAGTAATAACAGGTTTATCAGGCTCTGGAAAGTCATCACTTGCATTTGATACTCTATATGCAGAGGGACAAAGAAGATATGTAGAAAGTTTATCATCATATGCACGTCAATTCTTAGGATTAATGGAAAAGCCAGATGTTGAATCAATTGAAGGACTTTCACCAGCAATAGCAATAGACCAAAAAACAACATCAAAAAATCCACGTTCAACAGTAGGAACAGTAACAGAAATTTATGATTATATTCGTCTTTTGTATGCAAGAATTGGTGAACCACATTGTCCAAAATGTGGTAAGAAAATAGAAAAACAAACATTAGACCAAATAGTAGAAAATGTAATGAAATTAGAGCAAGGTACAAAAATTCAAGTACTAGCACCAGTTGTGAGAGGGAAAAAGGGTGAATATAAAGCACTTTTAGAAGGCTTTGCAAAAGAAGGCTTTGTAAGAGTAAGAGTTGATGGAAAAATATATGAACTAACAGACGATATAGATTTAGATAGAAAGAAAAAACACAATATAGAACTAATAGTAGATAGATTAGTAATAAAAGAAGATATTAGAAGCAGGCTTGCAGAATCAATTGAAATATCTTTAAAATATGCAAATAATTTAGTTGTAATTTCTACTCCAAATGAAGAAATGCTATTTAGCCAAAACTATGCATGCCCAGATTGTAATATAAGTATAGAAGAACTAACACCTAGAATGTTCTCATTTAATAACCCATTTGGAGCATGTCCAGAATGTACAGGTATAGGATATTTGATGAGAATGAGTGAAGATTTAATTATACCAGATAAAAATAAAACATTATATGATGGGGTAAAAGCTTTTGGTGCAAGTACAATGAAAAAAGGCGATACAATGGCAAAGATGTATTTTGAAAGTATTGGAAGACATTATGGAGTAGATATAAAAGTTCCAATAAAAAAATTACCAAGAGATTTCTTAGATAAAATATTATATGGAACAGGAGATGAAGAAATAGACTTTAGATATACATCAGCAGCAGGAGAAAGAAAATTTACAGCACCATTTGAAGGGGTAATACCAACATTAGAAAGAAGATATAGAGAAACAAAATCACAGGGAATGAGGGAATTTTATGAATATTATATGCAAGAGAGTCCTTGTGAGGCATGTCATGGAGCAAGATTAAGAAAAGAAAGTTTATCAGTTACAGTTGGTGGTAAGAATATACAAGAATTAACAGATATGCCAATTAACAGAATACAAGAATTTATGAATAATTTAGAATTAGACAAAACAAAAACTTTAATAGCAAATCAAATTCTAAAAGAATTAAATAAAAGGTTACAATTTCTAGTTGATGTAGGACTAGAATATCTAACATTATCAAGACCAGCAGGAACCCTATCAGGAGGAGAAGCACAAAGAATTCGTTTAGCAACACAAATAGGTGCAGGCTTATCAGGAGTTCTATATATACTAGATGAGCCAAGTATAGGATTACATCAAAGAGATAATGATAAATTAATAGCTACATTAAAGAAATTAAGAGACTTAGGAAATACAGTTATAGTTGTAGAACATGATGAAGATACAATGTACGCAGCAGATTATATAATAGATATAGGGCCAGAAGCGGGTGTTCATGGAGGAAATGTAATTGCAGTAGGAGATGTAGAAGACATTAAGAAAAATCCAAATTCAATTACAGGAGCTTACTTAAGTGGAAGAAAACAAATAAAAGTACCAGCAAAAAGAAGAAAATCATCTGGTAAATCAATAGAAATAAGAGGAGCAACTCAAAATAATTTAAAAAATATAAATGTAAAAATTCCTTTAGGAGTATTTACTTGTGTAACAGGAGTTTCAGGTTCAGGAAAAAGTACCTTAATAAATGAAATATTATATAAAAGTCTAGCAAAGGAGCTATATGGTTCATCAGAGATTCCTGGTAAACACGAAAAAATATTAGGAATACAAAATATAGATAAAGTAATAAATATAGACCAATCACCAATAGGTAGAACTCCAAGGTCAAATCCAGCAACATATACAGGAGTGTTTGATTTAATAAGAGATATATTTGCTGGAACAAATGAGGCAAAATTACGTGGGTATGAAAAAGGAAGATTTAGTTTCAATGTATCAGGAGGAAGATGTGAAACTTGCCAAGGAGATGGTGTATTAAAAATAGAAATGCATTTTTTACCAGACTTATATGTACCATGTGAAGTATGCCATGGAAAAAGGTATAATAGAGAAACTTTGGAAGTAAAATATAAAGGTAAAAGCATAGCCGACGTGCTAGATATGACAGTAGAAGAAGCATTAGATTTCTTTAGCAATATACCAAAAATAAAACAAAAAATACAAACATTATATGATGTAGGATTAGGATATATAAAACTTGGACAACCTTCAACCACTCTATCAGGAGGAGAAGCACAAAGAGTAAAACTTGCAACAGAGCTTTCAAGAAGAGCAACAGGAAAAACTTTATATATATTAGATGAACCAACAACTGGATTACACATTGCAGATGTTCATAAATTAATAGAAATATTACAAAGGTTAGTAGATACAGGAAACAGTATAGTAGTAATAGAACATAACTTAGATTTAATAAAAACAGCAGACCACATAATAGATTTAGGTCCAGAAAGTGGAGAAAAAGGTGGAGAAGTAATAGCAATAGGAACTCCAGAGCAAATTGCAAAAAATGAAAGATCATATACAGGAAAATTTTTAAAGAAAATGCTGGAAAAATAAAATAAAAAACTCTTGAAAAACAAAGAAATATATAATAGAATATAGCATGAAAGAACAAAGGAGGAAAAATAATGGCATACATAAACGATATTCATATTTTGTTATATGTAGCAATAGCTTTTTTAGGTGGAATAGTAGGTCAATTTGTAAACTATGTAAATGTAGCTTTTTTGAATAGAAGAAAAATAATATCAAAACAAACATACGAGGAATATAAAAAAGTAAGAAAATTAAATTATCCAATAATAATAATAAATGCTATAGCATACATTGCACTTTTATATAATTTTAAATTAAGTTTAAATTTACTAAGGTTTGTAGTGCTTATTCCAATGTTAATTTCAGCATTTGTAGTAGATTATAAAATACAAATAATACCAAATAGGTTAAATTTAACTATATTCGAAACAGGTTTGTTATTTGCATTTATATTTGGAATGCAGAACTTAAATATTGCAAAAGATATGCTACTTGGAATGTTAGTCGGAGGAGGAATATTTTTACTGATAACACTAATTGGTGGTGCAATTGCTGGAAAAGAAGCAATGGGGCTTGGAGATGTAAAACTAATGGGAGCATTAGGACTATATTTTGGAATGGTAAATATAGCAATGATAGCAATATTATCATTCTTAATAGGTGCAATAGTAAGTATAATTATTTTAATTGCAAGAAAAAATAGAAAAGATGGATATATACCATTTGGCCCATTTATAGTATCTGCAACAATAGTAGCTATATTTGTACCAAGTAATATGTTATTTACATTTTTAATGGAGGTATTTTCATTAGGAATGTACTGAAAGTAAAAGGAAGGTGTTTTCTATGAATGAAAAAATAAGACTTTTACGAGAGAGGTTAAGAAAATTAAATATGGAAGGAATGATAATAACAAATCCATTAAGCATAAAATACTTAACCAATATAGAAAACGAAGGAACACTCTTAATTACAAGAAGAGAAAATATATTCTTAACTTATACAATGTTTTTAGAAACAGTAAAAAGTACATTGACAATTAATGATGAAATAATAGTTGCAGATTTTAGGGATGTGAGTAAAGAGGACTTTGAAAATTTCTTTTTATTCTGCGAAAATGTCGGGTTTGAAGAAAATTATGTAACATATAAGCAATATCATTATCTAAAACAAAAATATAGGACTAATAATTTAGCAGAAACAGATAATATAGTTGAAAAGCTAAGAGAAATAAAAGATCAAGAAGAGATAGAAAAAATAAAAAAAGCATGTGAAATTACAGATAATTGTTTTGAACATTTATTAGAATTTATAAAAGTAGGAACAACAGAAAAAGAAATAGCATTTGAAATAGAAATGTTTTTTAAGAAAAATGGAGCAGAAAGGTTAGCATTTGATACAGTTGTGGCAGTAGGAGAAAATAGTGCAATTCCACATTGGATTCCAACTGATAGAGCAGTAAAAATGGCAGACCCAATATTAATAGACATGGGCTGTGTTTATAAAGGATATTGCTCAGATATGACAAGAACAATATTTATGGGTTGTATATTAGAAGAAATAAAACCAGTATATGATTTAGTATTAAGAAATCAATTACTTACAAACAATGAAATTAAGGAATATGCAAGTATAAAAACAATATCAAAGATGGTTGAAAGTGATTTTAAATTAAAAAATTATGATTTAATACATTCATTAGGTCATGGAATAGGAATGGAAACGCATGAGACTCCATATATTAATTCAAAGAACGAAACATTCTTAAAAGAAAATATGGTAATAACAAATGAACCAGGAATATATCTACCAGGAAAATATGGAATAAGAATTGAAGATACGATACTTGTTAACAAAGGTTCATGCACAATTTTAACAAAATCACCAAAAAACTATATAATCATATGAATAAAAGCTTGATTTTTACGGAAAAATATAGTAAAATAAATAAGTTAGTGTAAATAAAAAATAGAGAAAATTTAAGTGTAAAAATAAAATTAATGTTTTAAATATAGGTTTTTACACTAAAGTTTTATAGGAAAGGAATGATTTTAAAAATGGCAGAAGTATATATGGCAGGAGATGTTAGAAACGGAACAACATTTGAAATGGATGGTTCAGTTTATAAGGTAGTAGAATTTCAACACGTAAAACCAGGAAAAGGAGCAGCATTTGTAAGAACAAAATTAAAAAATGTAATAAATGGTTCAGTTATAGAAAGAACATTTAATCCATCCGAAAAATTACAAGGTGCAGATATTGAAAAAAGAGAAATGCAATATTTATATAAAGATGGAGATTTATATTACTTTATGGATAATGAAACATATGACCAAATTCCACTTAATAAAGAAGAATTAGGAGATATGTTAAGATTTTTAAAAGAGAATATGATGGTTAAAACTTTAGCATTTAAAGGAAAAATATTTGCAATAGAACCACCAATGTTTGTTGAATTAGAAATTACATATACAGAACCAGGATTTAGTGGAAACACAGCAGGTGCAGGTGCAACAAAACCAGCAGAGTTAGAAACAGGTGCTACAATTAATGTTCCATTATTTGTAAACACAGGTGACAAAATAAGAATTGATACTAGAACTGGCGAATATATGGAAAGAGTATAAGGAGAAAGGAAAATTTTAAATGGCAAATTTTAATTCAGAATTCAAGAAAATTTTAAAAAATTTAGAGGACAATATTACAGATAAAGAAGCATTAGAGGCTGCAAAAGTAGAAATATTTAATTTATATAACCTTTTCTTTGATGAGATTACAAATTTAGAACAAACAATAAATAATAGAATTGTAACAATAGCAGAAAGTCAATTACATGTTGAAGAAAAGTTAAAGGAAATGGGTAAGAGCATAAAGAATATAGAAAAAGATATCTACTTAGATGATGAATCTGATAATGAAGATTATGAGGTAGAAATAAAATGTCCATATTGTAATGAAACGTTTAAAGCAGAAATGAATGATTTAACAGCATCAGAGATAGTATGCCCAGAATGTAATAACACAATAGAATTAGACTGGGGAGATGAATGTGATGATGAAGAATGTGGCGGAGGATGTTGTTCACATGATTGCCATCATGAAGAAGACGAAGAAGATGATATGTAATTAAAATGAGGATGTCAAACATCCTTATTTTTTTTTTCTAATAATAATTGAGAGGATTAACAGAATAGCCATTTATTCTAATAGAAAAATGTAGATGTGGACCAGTTGTAGCACCATTTGTAGGATTTCCGGCAGAATCCTTATAGGGATTATTAGGCACATCATATACATTTTTAGGTCCAACAGTAGAAATAAGAGTACCTTGATTAATATTTTGACCTACATATACTAGAAAATATGGAGAAACATGAGAATAATTAGCAGTATAGTAACCGTCAGAAATAGTTATAGTATATCCATTTGGACCATTAAAACCAATATATGTAACGGTTCCGGAAAATGCTGCAATAATTTTTGAACCAGTTGGAGCACCTATATCAATACCACTATGAAATGTTCCAGCGCCACTTGTTGGAGCATCTCTATATCCATAGTAAGAGGTAATTGTATTATAACCAGGAGCCGGCCATACAAAACCAGAGCTAGATACAATAATATCATCAGTATTTATATTGTTATTTGTTAGAGTATCTGTGAATGTGAGACCATCAACTGAATCTAAAGAAAAAATTAATCCAATATAGCTAATAATAATTAATAATATGATAATAATAAGATATTTAAATGTAGAAAAGAACATAAGACCTCCAAATAAAAAATGAACAAAAATAAATTTAATGATAACATAAATTTTAGACTAAAAATTTTATACTTAAATATATATCATATTAAAAAAAAATTTGCAACAAAAATAAAAAAAATCGTAAAATAAACTTGCTATTTTTTCAAGAATATTGTATGATATTATAAGTGAAAAAAAGTAGTTAAAATTGGAGGGAAAAATGAAAAAAGTAATTACAATAATACTTATAGTTTTATGTATATTATCAATAAACACGGTATTTGCCGCAGATAAAAACAATCCAAATGATGTAAAAGATAAAATGGAACAAAAAAAGGAGGAATATACAGAGACATATGGAGATGGTGCATATTGGTTTGCCGCATATGTAATTAACGATATTGTTCAACCATATAGTATACCATTATGTTTTGCTGGTATCGCAGTAGGATTAGTATTTCAGTATGTAATGGGAACTAGGAGATTAGATTATAAACATAGGGGTTTTGGCACGGTAATTATATTTGTTACGATATTAATAATTTGCCAATTACTACCATTTATTTATGCACTTGTATTAACAGGTTGGAGGGATTAACATATGAAAGTCTTATTTGCAGTTAATAATGATAACGTTGTAGAGACAATAGTAAAAAAATATCAAAAGGATTATAAGGAAATATTATCTTACAAAAATGTATATTATTTTAATGCAATTTTAAGAGAGTTACAAAAGGATAAAAGTTATAGTAGAGTAGTTATAAGTGAGGATTTAGAGCCATTTGCGAACAATAATTATGTTTCAATAGATAAATTTTTATTGGAAAAATATAGTAATGTAGCAGAAGAGGCTAAAAGTATAAATAATGAAAAAATAGATATTATATTAATTTGTGCAGATAGAAGAAAAAAAACAGATAGTATTATAGTAAATATATATAAGAAAGAAATATATAATGCTATTTTAGGGCAAGATAGAAGCGTAGATGAAGTATGTAAATTAATATATAGTCCAAGAGATAAAGAGAAAGCAAGAACATACTATGGAATTCAAGAAAGTGAATTAGGAGATACAGAAAGCGAAACGAGTGTTAGCGAAGCAGAAGTAGAAAATATTAGAGCACATTATGCAAGACTTGGCAAAAATGAAGATAAATATTTGGAAAGTTTTAATAATATAGTTGCACAATATACAGATACACAACTTAAAATAATTATAAAATATTTGCCAATGAATGTAAAAGCTGTTTTAGAAGAAAGATCACCCAAATATCAAGAATTGGTATTAGGCGGTGGAATGAGTGATATAAATGTAAAAAGAAAAACTTCTAATTATAAACAACAGTTACAAAATACTAAGTTGCAGCAAAGAAAAGAAGAGAAAACTACAAATGAAGATGATGTATTAGAACAATTAATAAAACCAAGGAACATGAAAGATGTTGTTGTTCCAACAAATTTAAAAATGGAAAATGTTCAAAAAGTAGCTATTCCTAATATTAAAAAGCCAGAAATTGAACCAATGGATTTAGTAAGTAGTAATATGAGAAACGTTAAAGGAAAAGATTTATTTGAAGAAACAATGCAAGCAGTAGATACTGAAAGGGCAAAAGAAATATTACTAGAACAAAATGAAGAAAATGATGAACAAATAGATGATAAAATACAGGAACCACAAAATATAGATGTTGAAATACAGAATGTGGCTGTTGAACCACAAAATAATTTAGAAGAAACAAATACAGAACAAGAGATACCACAACCACAAAAACGTGGAAGAGGAAGACCACGAAAAAATCCATTACCTGTACAGCAAGAAGATAAACCAAAACGCGGAAGAGGAAGACCAAGAAAAACTACATTAACAGAATACACAGCTGTGCAAGATATACAAAATCAAGCAGAGGAAACAGTTGAAGAATCAGCAGAAGAAAAACAAACAGAAGTGATACCACAAGTAGATGAGCAAATCTTAACAACGAGAAATATTCCACAAATAGAGGTTCCAGAAATAGGAAGAGAATCAATTACAGAAAACAATAATAAAGAGGAAGTTAATCTATTTGAACTTGAGGATTCAGATCTTCAAGAAGAAGAGGAAGAAGTAGATTTGTTTAACATACAACAGGAAGAACAAGAAGAAGATTTATTCAATATTCAAGAGGAACAAAATATACGGAAATGAGCAAGCTCCTTCAACATTAAACACATCAGAGGTAGAAACAGACTTATTTAGTATGGTAGACGAAGCTCCAGATAATAAAGAACAACAGCAACAACAGAAGGAAATGCAGACAATAATTACACCTGATACAACACAAGAGAGTGATAAAACAGTTATACCAACCCCTATAATACAGAATAAAGAAGAAGATAATTACCTTACTAGAACTAGCAATTATAATTCCAATTTTAATACCTTATTAACTGGGGATAAGAAAATAGTAGCATTTGTAGGAACAACCAAAAATGGAACATCATTTATAGTAAATAATACAGCAGAAATGTTATCTTCAATGGGAATAAATACAGCTGTATTAGATATGACAAAGAGCAAAAATGCATATTATATTTATACAAATGATAAGGAAGAACTAAGAAATATTGCAAAAGAATGTATGGAAAATCTTCAAAAAGGTATTCCAAAAGGAATAGAAATAAGTAAAACTTTAACAATATATACAGAAATGCCAGGAGATAGTAGAGAATATCAATTAGATAATGTATTATCAACATTACTAGAAAATTATTCAGCTGTTTTAATTGATACAGATTTTGATACACCATTTGAAATATTTGATAGAGTACAAGAAATATACTTAGTTCAAACGATGGATGTATTAACAATACAACCCCTAACTGCATTTTTAAGAAATTTAAAATCTAAAGAAATTTTAAAACAAGAGAAATTAAAAATAGTAATAAATAAATCTGAAAAGGTAAGAAGCTTAAGTATAAAAACACTAATTGGAGGAATGTCATGTTATAATTCGCCAAGTATGACATACATGACAGAACTATTTAATAAAGATAATATAAAATATTGTGAAATTCCATTTGAAGAACAAAACTATGTTAAATATTTAGATGCATTAGTTAACTGTTCAATAACACTAAATGGCTATACAAAACAATTTTTAACTGCGTTAAGAGGATTAGCAAATACAGTATATCCATTAGTAAGTAAACCTTCAGTGAAGGAAAATAAAGTGGCAAAATCTATATTTTCAAATGAGGTAAATAATACACTGAACAAAATGAAAAATAGATACTAAAAGAGGTGAAAAGCATTGCCAGTATTAATTGTTGTTATAGTAGTTTTAATACTAATAGTTATAGGTTTAATTGTATATAATTTATCGATATATAAAAAGGTAAAAGGATTAAACAATACAAGTGAAAAGATTGCAAATTTAAGAGTATTACAAGATTTTATGGACACAATAGGAAAGAATACTTCAACTGATGACAAGATAAAAATTATAAATGACATATTAATAGAAAAATATAATATTAGGTATTCTACAATTGTAGTATTTAATGGAGCAGAATATATTTTAAAAGCATCTAATATTGATGAAAGACTTTATGATACAATGACAAATCTTCATACAGACCCTTTATTCAAAGATAGTATACAGAATGCAACTCCAAAATATGTAACAGTAAATAATGAGAATGAAAGATTATCATATCAAAGAAATGATATGACGAGAGCAAAATCCGCAATGTTTTTCCCACTATATATAGATAATATATATATAGGATATTGGATTATAGAAAGCGATACAGCACATGCATTTGATTCTATGGATACAGGAATATTTGAAATAGTAAGGGAAAATATAATATCAGTATTAAAAACAATATCATATCAAAATACAATTGAAAATATATATAGAGTAGATAAATTTACAGGATTAAATTCTGCCGAATATATGTATGGAAAGGGAAAACCAACAATTGACAAGTATTCTAAGACTACAATATGTATGTTTATAATAAATAACATAGATGAAATAAATGAAAAATATGGTAGAAAGATAGGAACACGGAATTATAGTAAAAGTAGCAAATGCAGTAAAAACCAATATTTCTTCAGAATATGTATTTGTTAGATATATGGGACCTAAATTTGCTATAGCATTTTCAGGAACGGAAATTCAAGAAACTGTTGAATTTGTATCAAGAATAAAAAAGAATATAGAAGATATAACAGTTGTATTAGAAGATAAAAAAAGTAAGAATAAAATTGAGGTTAAACCAATTACCAACTTTGTATTAGGCACATATTATAAAGGAACAGGAATAGAAGAGGTTACTAAAAAGCTTGAAGAATATTTGGATAATTGTGATAAGAAAGAAAGTGAAATAAATTGTATTTAGTTTAAAAAGGAGGAGTGTAATTATGGCAAGTGATAAGACAATGAGTTTTAAAGTGGAGAAGGACAAAAATTTAAAAACCAAAGAAATCTTAAAAGAGGTGTATCAAGCTTTAGAAGAAAAAGGTTATAACCCGATAAACCAAATAGTTGGTTATATATTATCAGGTGATCCAACATATATAACAAGCCATAAGGAAGCTAGAAATATAATTAGAATGATAGAACGAGATGAATTACTAGAAAAAATGGTAAAAAATTATATAGGAATAGATGAATAATGAGGATATTAGGGATAGATTATGGTGATATAAGAGTTGGAACAGCTATAACAGATGAATTAGGGATTACTGCCCAAGGATTAGAAACAATTATTCATAATGGAAATGATAAAGCAGTTCTTGCAAGACTAGATGAAATTATGCAAAAATATCAAATTTCTACTATAGTAGTAGGTATGCCATTTAATATGGATGGAACTAAAACTGAAAGAGTAAAAAAAACAGAGAAATTTATTCACAAACTAAAATGCAAATATAACAAATTAAAAATAGAGATAGTTGATGAAAGATTAACAACTGTTCAAGCTCATAGAACGATGAATGAACTTGGAATAAAACAAAAAAATAAAAAAAATATTGTAGATACAATATCTGCAGTATATATATTAGAAACTTATATCAATAAAATTCCCCTACAAAATTTGTAGGGGCAATTAAATTTACATAACTAATGGAGGAATAATGATTTTTTACCCACAATTATATTTAAGAGATGTAAAAGAAATAACAGTTGACATACTAAAAAAATATAACATAAAAGGACTAATACTAGATATAGATAACACCTTAATAGACTTTGATAAAAATTTATTAACTGGTTGTGAGGAATGGTGTAATAATTTAAAAAATCAAGGAATAAAGATGTGTATATTATCTAATACAAATAAAGTAGCTAAAGTACAAAAAGTTGCAGAAGCTTTAGATTTGCAATATTTATATTTTGCTCATAAACCAAATAAAAAAGGATTTAAGAAGGCTAAAGAAATATTAGAGTTACAACCACAAAATATAGCAGTTGTGGGAGATCAAATCTTTACGGATGTTGTAGGTGGCAATAAAAGTAAAATGTTTACTATACTTACAAAACCAATTGATAGTAGAGATATATGGATTACAAGACTAAAAAGACCATTTGAGAAAATAATAATAAATAAATATGTAAAAAAGAAAGGAATAAATGTAAATGAACATATGGCATGATATAAAAGAAACAAGAATAAAAAAAGATGATTTTGTAGGAGTAATAGAAATTACAAAAGGAGGAAAGAACAAATACGAATTAGATAAGGAAACTGGACTATTAAGATTAGATAGAGTTCTATATACAGCAACTCATTATCCTGCAAACTATGGTTTTATACCTAGAACTTATGCAGATGATAATGATCCATTAGATGTGTTAGTGCTATGCCAAGAAAATATTGATCCAATGACACTGGTGGAATGTTATCCAATAGGAGTATTAATAATGATAGATTCAGAGCAAAGAGATGAAAAGATAATTGCTGTAGCAAAAAAAGACCCATATTTGAATATATACAAGGACATATCAGAGATACCAAGTCATATATCATCTGAAATAAAGCACTTTTTTGAGGTGTATAAACAATTAGAACATAAAGAAACTGTTGTAGAAGAGGTACTAGGAAGAAAAGAAGCGGAAGAAATTATTCAAAAGAGTATAGAGAACTATAGAAAAAAATTTATGTAAAAATAAAAGTGTCAAGATGGGAGGAGTGATAACTACATGATAGGACAAATTATATTTACAGTTATTGCTTTTGTACTCTTTATATATATTGTATTATTAAAAATAGTAAAAAAGAATGATACTACATATTTAATTATTTTAGGTTTACAAGCAATAGGAATACTATTAAATTTTATAAAAATTGCATTTGATATTTTTTCCGGATTATCAATTACCATATTATTGTGGCTATTATGTATAATTACTCCAGTAGCAGTTTTTATATTAGAAGCAAAGAATATAAATGTATCTGAAATTTTAAGAACTGCAATGGCAAAATTTTATTTATTAATGAATAATACAAAGAAGGCAAGGAAAATATTAGTAGATTTAGTTACTAAGTATAAAAAAAGTTATTTGGGACATAAAAATTTAGCACAAATTTATGAAAAAGAGGGAAATTTGCAAAATGCAATTGATGAATATTCTTATGTATTAGATTTAAGAGAAAATGATTATGAAACATATTATAAAATATCTACATTATTAAATGAATTAGGAAAAAAAGAAGAAGCAATACAAATGTTACGAGTAATACTAAAAAATAGACCACAGATGCTAGAAGCTGCAAAATGTTGTGGAGAGATATATTTAGAACAAAAAGAATTTAAAAAGGCAATAGAAATATATACAAATATCTTAAAATATTATCCAAATAATTATGAAATATACTATAATTTAGGAGTATGCTATTCAAGAATTAATGATTTTGATATTGCTAAGAAATGTTTTAAGAAAACGGTAGAACTAAATGGGGATATGTATTTAGCGTATTATAGATTAGGACAAATTGCTTTGCTATACAGAGACTTTGACTCTGCAGAGGAATGTTTTGCAAAAAGTGTGTATAATGAAAAGGAGGCAAAAGCATATTATGAATTGGCTAAAATACATATAATGAAAAATCAAAAAGAAAAAGCAATATTAGATTTAAATAATGCAATAAAAGTAGATTCAGAATATTATAAAATAATGCAAAATGAACCTATATTCTTCATAATAAAACAATCTATAAAAAAGCCAGAAAATGAGAATAAACCAGAAAAGAAAGAAACAAAAGATGAATTAGAATTAGAAGAATATTTAAATGATACATACAATTTAACAAAGATATTAAATAGCCAAAAAAGAAAAGGTATATCTAAAAAGGAATAACATATAAATTAAGAAAGGTAATTACATAGTATTTTAAGTTATACATTAATTGAAAAAATACTTTTATAAATTATGTATGCCTTAGAAGGGGATGCGATAAAAAATGCAAATATATCAATCAATAATTTTAGGAATAGTGCAAGGACTAACAGAACTTTTACCAATTTCAAGTTCAGCTCATTTATTATTAATACCATGGTTTTTTAAATGGCAAATACCAGAATCATTTGATGTAGCACTACATTTTGGAACATTATTAGCTATAGGAATTTTCTTCTTTAAAGATTGGATAAAGTTAATAGTTGGAGGTTACAAAACAGCAATAAAGAAGGAAAAAAATCCAGATGGAAGATTATTTTGGTACATAGTAGCAGCAACAATACCGGGAGGTATTATAGGCTTTATACTTGATAAATATGCGGAAGGAGTACTTAGTAAACCATTAATAATAGCAATTGCATTAATTGTTATGGGTATAATTTTATATATTGTAGATAAAAAGGCTAAGAATGAAACAGATTATGAAAACTTAAGCTTTAAACAAACTTTTTTAATAGGGGTGTCTCAAGCCTTGGCATTTATACCAGGAGTTTCAAGGTCAGGAGTAACAATGACAACAGGAAGACTACTTGGCGTAAAAAGAGAAGCGGCAGCGAAATATACTTTTATGTTATCAGCACCAATAGTTTTAGCAGCGACTCTATTTAAATTAAAAGATTTCATAGAATATTTTACAGTTGCAACTACAACAGGCATAATTGCTTTTATTCTTGGAGTTTTAGTTAGTTTTATAGTAGGAATATTTGTAATAAAATTTTTATTAGAATATTTAAAAAAGGGTAGCTTCAAGATTTTTGCAATATATAGAATTATAATAGGAGTGGTTGTAATTGTAACATTAATATTACAAATGTAATAATCTTGTAACAAAAATGTAACAAAAATGTAACAAAAAAAGTATTGTACTTTTAAATAAAAAAATGTATAATATTAATAGTAAATGGTAGATTTACATAAACAAAAGGAGGGGTGTTTACCAATGCTATTCTTTAAGAAACAAAAACCAGGCATAGTAAACGTAAAAATGATAATAACAGAAGAGAAAATTTTATCTAATATAGATAAAGTTCAGAAATTGATAAATCCAAATAGTAAGAAACAAATAGTTCAATTAGAAGAGGATGCTTACTTTAAAGATTTAATAGATTCAATAAAAGTATATTTAGTTGAATATCCAAATAAAAAGAATTTTCCAGAAATGGTTTATGTAGAAGCTCATAAATTAGTAGAATATGCAACAAATCAATTTGAAGAAAATACAAAACAAATAGAGGTTTTAATTAGACAAAGAGAAAATAATATAAATGCTGCTAATGAGTTAAAAATGGTGCTAGAAGCAGTTGAGAACAAAGAAAAAGATTGGAAAAATAAAGTAAGAGGATTAGAAGAATTATTCTCTGAAGATATAATAGAAGCTTTAACAATAATAGGAAAAACTAAAAATAAAATTCCAGAAAATTACGATGATGCGGTTAAATTAGTTAATGCTAGAATAAACAACCTAGAAACAAATTTACATATAGAAATTGATATGGAAAGAATAGAAGATAGATCCAAAGCGTTAAGCTATATAGGAATTGAAATTGCAGAAGCATTAAGAGGAATACCAACTCCTGTAAGTAGAGAAGCAGAAAAAGAAGCAAAAGTAAATGATATAGTAGAAGAACAAAGCATTATTGAAGAAGAACAAAAACAATACATGGAAGAAACTAGATTTGAAGTAAAACCATCATTATGGGAAAGAATAAAACAAAGTAAAATTGTACAAGCAATAAAACGCTTAACAAAGATAAGAATAGTTTTAGATGTACCAGCACTTCCTGAAGGAACTCAAAAAAATGAATAATAATTATTATGGGTAGCTGAAAAAAGACTACCCATATATTTTAAGATTATTTAATACAAGAATTCTTAGTGATGTGCATTAGTTTAAGAAAGGATTTGATCTATACATGAAAATAATAGAACCAACTGTTGAAATAGAAAAAGTTGATTATAACAAAATGATGAAAAATTTGGAAAGAGCATGTAGAACATGTTATCGTTCAGAAGATAAAATTACAGAAGAAAGCTATAAAACGCTATTAAGAAATTGTATAAACAGAGGGCACGAATCAATATTAGAGCATGAAAAAATTACAATAAGAATGATTTGCGATATAGGAGTATATAAGGATTTAACAAGACATAGACATGCATCATTTTCAATAGAGAGTACCAGATATTGTAATTATGGAAAGGACAAGTTTGATAATCAAATAAAATTTATAAAACCTGTAAATATAGAAGAGAATACAGAATTATATACTGAATGGAAAAATAGTTTAGAGGAAATAGAAAAACATTATATAAAAATGGTAGATTTAGGTGCAACACCAGATCAAATGAGAATGATTTTACCTCATTCAACAGCAGCAGAAGTAACCATGACAGCCAACATACGTGAATGGAAACATATATTATCTTTAAGATGTACAAAACATGCTCATCCAGCAGTAGAGCAGGTAATGATACCATTACTAATACATTTAAAAAATAATATGCCAGAGATATTTGAAAATATAGAATATGATGAAGAGTTTAAAAAAGAAAAATATGCTAAGTTAATAGTTTAATTATATAGGGATTTAAAGGAGGTAACATGAAAATACAAAATTTATCAATAATCTTTGTTGTAATAATGGTACCAATCATAATGATGTTATCCTTTTATATAGAGAGGCAAACAGATACATTAGAATTACAAGAGGCCTATAATACTAAAATGATAATATCTAGCAAAAATGCTATAAAAGCCTTTGAAATAAATACTGTAGATTGGGGCAGTACAAACACAAGTAACTTTGAAAGAAGAACAGTAGAGAGCATGGTAAATACATTTACTGAGAGTTTAGCAGGTGAACTAGGGATAGCGGGAACAGCAAGAGAATATATGTTAGGGTATATACCAGCAATAGCAGTAAATATGTATGATGGTTATTACATATATGCACCAACATATACATATAAACATGCTGTAAACTCATATGGTAGACAGTTATTTGCAAAAAATGAAGAACAAACGGCATCAGAAACTTACCGTGGTGAGAATGGAAGTAAAGTTTTATATCTAGCTAAAAATGGTGTTGGTATGTCATATAAAAATATAGATGAAGCAGTACCATCTAATATTAATGCAACAACAAATGTAGCAGAAGCACAAACAGCTTATGAACATGAATTAGGAGCAAAAATATCTTATACATCATCATATGATAATACTAATACACATATTCAAGCAGTTGTAAATTATACACTAGATAATAGAATATATGTATACGGTCTTGATAATACTAATACAGCATTTAAGAAAGATGGATATTTAGTATATTTTGATTATACGGATACAGTTTTACCACAAATACAAATAACTACACCAGCTACTGGCAGAGTAAAGGAATCTAATATAAAAGTAAACTCAACAGTGTCAAAAACAATATATGCAATTAAATTGAGTTCAGGATACACAAATAAGGTTTTAATAGAGCCAGAAAATTTAACAGAGCAAATAGTATATAGAACAGAAACAGGATATGATTTAGGAAAGTTTCCATATATATATGATATAACTCATACTAAGCTATATTTTGATAAGGAAGAAGATGGGGGATCATTCTTCACATTAAATGGAGAAAAAGAGAAAGTTTTCTTACCTAAGGATGCAACTACAAATGACTGCAAATGGAAATCAGTATCAGTTTTATTGAGTAAAAATGGAGAGCAAGGAGAAAATATAACAGAATATAAAAAGATATATCAGGCTCTAAATGGAAAGGCAAAAGGAAATTGGTATATAAATTTAAATCCAGATGAGGAAGAAACGGATGAAAAAGAAATTGTAGATACAAAAATAGAAAACACCTCAGATTGGGGAATTTCAAATATTCCTATTTATCAAGATTGTAGTGATATAAGTTATTACGTAGAAGCATATGCATTTACAAATTGGGTAAGATTAAATTTAGGAAGAGGAACAACCTCACAAATAAAGATGCAATATGATGGAGATGAATATAAATCTGTATCATTTGATACAACAAGCGATGGTGTATCAATTAGCGATATATTTAATATATCACAAACTAATAATCCAGAAGATGCAAATTCAATATTTTCATTACACAAAAGAGAAATAATGAAGGAGAATATAACAGAAAATTTAACACTTGCAATATCAAATTACAATGAAGGAACAACATATGACTTTAAAGTACCATTATTAACAGAAAATGATTGGGATACTATGTTTGAAAATATATCTATACTAACCTTTATACAAGGTATGCCAATAGGTTTAAAATATTATAATAATTATGTAATAGCAACAAGTAAAATGAATGATGCATATGTTGATCCGAATGGAATATATCTAAGCGGTGAAGGAGATACAAAATATCATTTGCCTTATTGTAAAGATGTTAAAAATATTGAATATACAGGTTATAGAGGTGCTGAATATGTATTAAGAAATTTTACAAAAACCTTTGATGATGGTAGCCCAACAATAGATATATCATATTATATGCATGATGGATTAAGTGATAATAATTCAGAACTAGGCTGTTATAACTGTATTGTAAATAGAGGTCTTTACAGATCTCTAGAAAATACTGGTGATGAAGAAATAGAACAAAAAATATCTAAACAAATGAAATCATATGACGAAGCATTAGCAAGAGAGAGATACTATCAATTACAAAAGATAGAAACTAAAGTAGGAATAATAATAACATATAACGCTAATTTGAACGTAGAAGGGGTAACGGTAAGAAATATAAATCCAAATACACAAGAAGCATTACCAAATGTACACTTTAATTTGTATTCTGATATACCTGTAGCAACTGCTAATAATGGAGACATATATAAATTTAGTGGATGGTCTTTAGATAAAAATGCAACAACTGGAGAATATAGCCCTGGTAGTGTGGCAATCTTTCCTTCAAATGAGATCTTATATGCAATATGGAAAAAACAAGAACCACAACCACCGCCACAGTATCCAGATTCAGGTGATATGGTAACATTAACATATATATCAGATCCAGAAAAATATGCAAACTATCCACATGATTTTACGTTATCCGATATAAAGAAGTACTGGAGGGAGTATGGCTGTGAGTTAAAATCCGTTAGCAATGCTGTGGTTTCTATACGAGTACCTAGAAATACAACTGTTAACGCAAGGAGCCGGTCCCGGAGTTTTGAGTAACATCCGTGGAGTTACGGTTGGCTTTGACTGCTGGCATCCGAACTGGGGATATGATGGATTCGGTGAGGTTCCGTATTTCGAGCTTTATCATGCGAATGACGAGATTTATATGGATGAAGATAAGACTTTGTATGCGCATTATATCTTTAAACAAAATGATGAGGTGATATGGGATAAACCAATATTATATTTATATCCAACGCAAGAAACTGAGGTAAATGTAAAAGTACGATATCCAGATAGACTTACTGTATCATATCCTAAATATAGTGAA
>CANQXC010000005.1 GCA_947627785.1 uncultured Clostridia bacterium
GGCATGTAATAGTTCTAAGTAACGATACAAAAATAACATCAAGTACACAATGGCTTGAAAGAACACTAGATGATTCAGCAAATAAAAGAATATGTGTTCCCGAAAGTTTTTTAGCAGTTGATGCAATTTTAAGAATATATGCAAATATTACAGAAAATATAGTAGTATATGAAAATAGAGTAAGAGCGAATGTAATGAGAGAAATTCCATTTATGGGAACAGAGGAAATACTTATGAATGAAGTATTAAAAGGTGGAGATAGGCAAGAACTACATGAAAAAATAAGAGTACATTCAATGGAAGCGGGAAAACAAGTAAAAGAATATGGAAGACCAAATGATTTAGTGCAAAGAATTGCAAATGACACAAGCTTTGGACTAACAGAAGAAGAAATTTTAAATATATTAAATCCAGAGAACTTATGTGGTAGAGCAAAAAATCAAGTAACAGATTTTATAGAGCAAGAAGTAAATGGAGTTCTAGAAAAATATGGAAATTTAATTGAAGATGTAAGTACAGAATTAAGTGTATAGATAAAAATGGTAAGATATTAATGATTCTTACAAATAAAATAAAGTCCGCCAGGCTTTTTAGTTTGGTGGACTTTTGTAATTAACAAAAATTTAAGTTGTTATATAGGGTTTCTATTTAAAAATCTCTTGTAAAATCATCTTCTATTTCATCTTTTCGTTCTTCTTTTTCATTTTGTAAATCACTTTCAAGTTCTTGAGAAACAGTATTTTCAGCTGTAGCAATAGAGAGTGAGCTGCCTCCAGAGTTTCCTCCAGAATCAGAACTTCCAGAATTATTACCACTAGATTCAACTCTTTCTAAAGGAACAGAAACTTTTAAAGCTTCTTTGAAACTTTGAGCATCATTTAAACTTTCAGGAATAGTTTCATTAACTTTTTCTTGAACAATATTATCATCTTTCGTATCTTTTATCGTTAACTCTATATTATCATCAAAAGAAACTGTAGCACGTGTATCAGAAACTGGTGCTAAATAAGTAGTATCACTAAGTGTCAAATCTTCTTCTGGCACTTTTTCAATAAATTTATCAAGAGTCTTACCAATATGTGCTTCTTCTATAATTTCAGCTTTATGAGAATTATTGTTAATAATATTAAGATTGTAAACGTCATCATGGGTAATTTCATTACCAGAATACATAATAGCTAGTAATTGAACAACAGAATCTCTTTTAGTATCATCAATAGAGCTATAGTCATCTAAACTTAATAGGTTATTATTACTCATTTGAGGAATTTTAAAGTTACTGCCACTATGAGAAAATTCATTACCATATCTTCTCATTAAGTTGTTTATAATAAGACCTTTGGTATTGCTATTGAAACTATTAATATACCTACCATATTTGCAAGACCAATCAAACAAAGCATTATAATTGCTATTATCTTTATCAACAATGTTAAAGAAATCAACTAAACAATCTTTTTCAATAACACCAATATTATATGTAGGAATAATTTCTCCTTGTGTTAAATCTATTTCAAGAGGAGCAGGGAAAAGTTCATCTATTGTTTTGTCATCTAGTGCAGTAGATAGAGTGCTTTCCACTTGAGATTTATATTTATCATTAAAATCAGCAGTAGGGTATAGTTTTTTCCATTCTTCAATAGCTACTCTGTAATCATTACCATCAGTGAATTTTTGAGGATTTTTAGTAATATTTTCTAATTCATGAAAAGCAGAATTAGAATCAAATTTTTCTAAAATACTATCAATATGCGTTTTACTTAATAATAAATTAACAACATGTGGATATTTTTGTTTTAAAAACTTTAATGGATATTCTGAATATAATTCTTCTAAATCATTATCAAGTTTCTTCCTATCTTTATGCTTTTCTGCTCTGCCTAAAATTTTACGAAGTTTCTCCAAACCTTTACTAGGGTCTTTTTTAGATAATTCATCAAAAGCTATGAAATCCTTTAAAACCTTGTCTAAGAATTCATTACTTAACATATATTTAATTTTACTTTTAAAATCATCACTAAATAAATCAATAGGATAGCGTTTTTTCCATTCTGAAAGGTCACTTTGAAATTGTGCATAATTTTTACTAGATTGCGCATATGCAAAAATTTGGCAAAGTTCAAAATATGCTTCTTCTTCATCAAAATCTCTTAGTTTTTCTTTTGTTTGTTCATTTATTTCAATAATATCATTTATATTATTTTTTGCCATAATGACCTCCTAATTAATAAATATATAACTGCTATATTTGGCTACTTTTATTTATATAATTAATTCGAATAATACCATTATATCATGTATTTTTAAAGGAAACAATTGATTTTATTAAATTTTAATGATAAAATTAATAATAGTGTAAAAATTTATGCTTTTAATAAATTCATAGTCGAGGGTGAAAATAGATGAAAAAAAGAAATGAAACAAGAAAAATATTTGTAGGTAATGTTCAAATTGGAGGACAGAATAAAGTAGTTATTCAATCAATGACAAATACTAAAACAAAAGATGTAGAAAAAACAGTAGACCAAATATTAAAATTAGAAAATGCAGGCTGTGAAATAATTAGAGTAGCATGCTTAGATGAAGAAGATGCAAAAGCTATAAAACAGATAAAAGAAAAAATACATATTCCAATAGTATCAGACATACATTTTGATTATAGAATTGCATTGCAAGCAGCAAAATCAGGAGTAGATAAAATAAGGATAAATCCAGGTAATATAGGTTCAATAGATAGAGTAAAACAAGTAGTAGATGCATGTAAAGAGAGAAAAATACCTATAAGAATAGGGGTAAATAGTGGCTCATTGCCAAAAGATATTCTTCAAAAGTATGGAGGAAAACCAACAGCAAAAGCAATGGTAGAAAGTGGATTAAGACATATTAGAATATTAGAAGACTTAAACTTTTTTGATATCGCCCTTTCACTAAAGGCATCTGATTTAAACTTATGTATAGAAAGTTATGAAGAAGCAGCAAATACAATAGATTATCCATTACATTTAGGCGTAACACATGCAGGAACAGAATTTAGTGGGACAATAAGTTCAAGTATAGGTTTAGGAACACTTTTAAGAGAAGGCATAGGAGATACAATGAGAGTATCATTATCTGCTGATCCAGTAAAAGAAATAAAAGTAGCAAAAGAAATACTAAAAGACTGTAAACTATATAAATCTCCAACATTAATAGCATGTCCAACATGTGGAAGAATTCAATATGACTTAATACCTATAGTAAATGAAATAGAAGACTTTTTACAAACCATAAAAAAAGATATAACAGTAGCAGTAATGGGATGTGGAGTAAATGGTCCAGAAGAAGCAAAGCATGCAGATATAGGAATAGCTGGAGGGGTAAAAGAAGGTTTATTATTTAAAAAAGGAGAAATAATTAGAAAAGTAAAACAAGAAGATATTATCAAGGTATTAAAAGAAGAAATTATGAAATTCTAAAATGTTAATATAACATAATAAAGGATGGGAATAATATGAAAATTATAGTTGGTAAGACTGCTGGCTTTTGCTTTGGAGTAGAAAATGCTGTAAAAAAATCAATAGAAGCAGTAAAAGAAACAAAGCAAATATACTGTTTAGGGGAACTAGTACATAACAAACAAGTAATAGATGAATTGACTCGGTAAGGGGATAAAATTTATAGAAGATTTAGAGAATGCCAAAGATAAAGTAATAATAAGGGCACATGGAGTAACAAAAGAAACATACGAGAGAGCTAAGAAATTAGGAATAGAATTAATAGATTTAACTTGCCCAAAAGTACTATATATACATAAATTAGCAGGAGAATATTCAAACAAAGATTATTACATATTTGTAACTGGAAAAACAACGCATCCAGAGATGCTAGGAACAGTAAGCTTTTGCGGAGAATATTGTAGTGTAATAGAAAGTGAAGATTCAGTAGAAGAAGCCATAAATGGCCTAATAAAATCAAATAAACATAAACTACTAATAATTTCGCAAACAACATATAGTCTGGAAAAATTTGAAAATATAATAGAGAAGATAAAAGCTGATGATAGGTTAAGAAATATAAGAATAGAGATAATAAATACAATTTGTAGTGCTACTAAGCAGAGACAAGAAGAAACTAAAGAAATTGCAAAACAGGTTCAAACAATGGTAATAGTTGGAGGAAAGAATAGTTCAAATTCAAATAAACTTTATGAATTAGCGAAAAAATATTGTAATAATGTTTTATTTATAGAGACAGAGAAAGAAATAGATATAAAAGAAATAGAAAAAACAAAAAAAATAGGGATAATGGCAGGTGCATCAACTCCACAAAAAATTATAGAAAGGGTAGTTGAAAAACTAAGAGTAATATGTTAAAATAAAATAGGTAATTAATTAGTAAGAAAGGTAGGTAAAAAGATGAATCAAATACTGGTATGTGAAAAATTATATGTAACACCAGCTCTTAAAAAGAAGAAAAAGATGTTTAAAGCAGAATTCTTTTTATCTATAGTTGCTTTAATTGGTTTGTCAACATATGGAATTTGTTCAGCATATGATCGAAATAAAAGTGAAGCAGTTTCTAAAGAAATATTAGCGGCAATGCAAATACAACCAGAAAAAGTAGAGGTTGAAGAAGAAGTTATAATACTTGATTTAAATGTTCCAGCAGGAGAAGATGAAAAAGTAGATTTAGATGAAATAGAGAAGGTAATTGTAACAAGAGAGATAGAAATTCCAGAAGAACAAAAAGTAAAGGCAAGAGATGGAACAGTATATTATACAATAGGACAAATATATATACCATCTATAAACTGTCAATATCCGATATTAGCTAGTGAAACAGAAAATTATGATACATTATTAAAAATTGCTCCAGTAAAATTTCATGGTGCAAATCCAAACGAAGTAGGAAATTTTTGCATAGTAGGGCATAATTATAGGAACTCACAATTCTTTAGCAAAGTACCAAAACTAGAAAATGGCGATATTATAGAAATAACAGATACATTTGGAAAAATGGTTCAATATGAAGTATATGATAAATATACTACGGTAGATACAGATACAAGTTGTACTAGTCAAAAGACAAATGGTAGAAGAGAAATAACATTAATAACATGTACTGATGCAAGTGATGAACATAGAATAATAGTAAAAGCAAAAGAAAAAATTTAATGGGAAAATAACTAAAAATAAAAAGAACAATTTTTGTTTATAAAATAAAAATTGTTCTTTTTGTTATATACCATATTATTTATAATACAATCTTATAAGAAAGCTTCCTTAATAATTCTCTCAGTTTTTTAGAATTTGCATTTATTGATTATAAATTACATAATTAAAAACTAAATTTATAAATTGTTTTTGAATTATACTCTTCATTCGCTTTTAAGATAGGTGAAGCAAAATTTGGTTCATTCATAGAATTAGGTAAGAAACCAGTTTCTAAACAAAGCCCACTACGATTTCCGTAAGTAAAATTACCTTTTCCAACCTGAGGAATTTCATCAATGTAATTTCCAGCATAAAATTGAACAGCAACACAATCAGAGTAAACATCCATACTAATTCCAGATTCTTCACATTTCAAAGATGCAACTTTTTCTAATCCATCTGTTTTTTTATCAACTAAAAAACTATGATCATATCCTTTAGTTAATTGCAATTGTTCAAAACCATTGTCAATATCATCCGCAATTTTTCTAAAATTCGTAAAATCTAGAGGAGTACCTTTAACATCTGCTAATACACCTGTTGGAATAGATTCTTCATCAATAATAGCAAATTTTTTACTATTAATTTGTAAATAATGGTTAAGAATAGAACCACTGTTATGACCATTCAAATTAAAATAAGAGTGATTTGTCATATTTGCAATAGTATCTTTATCTGAAATACCATTATATGAGATTTCAATACCATTATCTTCATTCAATTTGTAAGTAACTGAAATATTGAAATTACCAGGAAAGCCTTGATCCATATCAGGACTAAATAATTTAAAAGAAACAGAATTATTTTTGTTATCAACAGAATAATCCCATAATCTTTTTTGATATCCATTTAATCCACTATGTAAGTCATTTTTATTTCTTTCATTTTTGTCCAAATAGTAAGTCACATCATTAATTTTAAAACTAGCATTTTGAACTCTATTACCGTTTCTACCAATAGTTGCACCAAAGTAGCAATGGTTAATGAAATAATCCTTTAGATTATCAAAACCAAGAACAACATCAATCATTTTTCCATCTTTATTTGGAACAAGAATTGAAACTATAGTAGCTCCCCAGTTTGTAAAAGTAGCTGTAATACCATTCTTATTCTTTATAGTAAATAATGAAACAGGTTCATTATCTACAGTTTTTCCAAAATCTGAAATAGAAATACTCATAATTTAAACCTCCTAAATTAAATTTATAAAGGTATTATATCAAAAGAAGAAAGCAAAGTAAAATTAAATTTAATAAAAAAATTGTTAGTAAAATTATATGTTTTAAATTCAAAATTTGTAAAAAAATGCACCAAAAATAAATGAAAAAAATACATTTTTAAATAAAATTAATGCTTATTATTATGAAATTTTGATAACTTTTCTTTATTCCCTAGAGATTCAAAGAAATAGAAAAAAGTTAAAAATTACAAAAAAAGGAAAAACTTTAAAAAAAACCTACAAAAATAGGCAAAACACTTGAAAAAGTTTACATAAGCGAGTATAATATATATGTAGGGAAATGTCATACAAATGTAAAAATTCAATAAAAAAACCGTAACACATAAAAATCCGTAATATAAGCGCAAAAATGCAAAAACCTACAAATATTGACAAATAAAAAATATATAGTATATTATATTTAAATTTAGGAGGTTTATATGTCAAAGATAATTAAAAAAATTGTAAGTATGTTATTAATATTAAGTTTAGTATATGCCAATTTAGCTGGAACAGTATTTGGCATTGTTTCTTATGCCAAAGATGAAAATAATATAAGTGCAATAAAAGAAAATGAAGAACAAGAAGAAGAAATAAATTCTCTTGAAATTAAAACAGAAGAATTTTATAAGAATAACATGGAAGAAATGGAAACAGAATATCAAGAAAAACTAAACTTAAAATTAGAATATGAGAATAAATTTAATAGAGTTGAAATTTATGATGTAAAAACAGAAATTAACAATGGTTTAATGGAAGAAGAGGAAATTTCTGAAGAAGAAATCGATGAACCAGAAAAAATAAATATATTTTATAAATCTACTAAAATAAATAAATCAGATTTATTAGATGCAATAGGAAAAGACGGAAAACTTGAAATTAAATACAGCCAATTATTAGAAGAAATAAAAGATAGTGAAATAACATCAGATGAAGAAGACACTATTATAGATGAAGAAAATAATTCAGAAATTGAAAGTGAAGAAGAATTATCAGAAGAAAATAAATTTGAAGAGGATGAAGAAATAGTAGAAGAAAATAATGATGATAGCAAAGAGTTAGAAGAAGATAAAGAAGAATTAAATGGAGTAATTATTGCAGAGAACGGAACAGTAGAAATAAATGCAGAAACAGAAGCAGATGAAGAAGGCTTCATAACAATAATATATCCAGAAAATACAGAAAATGTAGAAATAAATATTTTAACAGAAACAGATAAAATAGAAACATTAGAAATTATACATACAAAAATGGTAGACAAAATAGCAAATATAGAAGAAGCAAATGTATTAGAAACAATTAAACAAATAATAGTAAAACAAGATGAAGAAGAAATTTTAAACAAACAAGAAGCTTCAAATATGTCAATTAATTATACAAAAACAGTTGCAGATTTAGGAATGGATAAAGCACAAGTTTCTACAAGTGTAGATAATAAAGTTAATTTTACAATAACAATGCATACAGATGGTATAAAATATGATTTGTATAAAAATCCATATTTTGTAATTGAATTTCCAAGCGAAATAGAAACAGTTAATTTAGATAATATATTAATTTTAAATAATAGAACTTTTGAAATAGAATTAGTAGAAACAGCTACAGCAGAAAATGGAAACAAAATAATAACAGTAAGATTAAATGGAGAACAAACAGAATATACAACATCAAATGAAGAAAATGTTCAAATAGTATTAGAAACAACATTAAGAACAAATGAATTAACCCCAAGTTTAAACAGAAAAATAAATTTATACTATGAAAATGAAAATGTAAAAACATATGATGGAATTGGAACACAAGGCTTTGGAAAAGAAGATATAGATATAGCATTAGTTGCAAATAAAGAAATAATAGTTGAAACAAAAGCTGTTGTAGGAGAAGAAACAGTTACATCATTTAAAGACAACTATTCTTCAGTTACAGTAGCTCCAAATACATATAACAGAGCAGCAATTTATGGAACAATTGTTAATAATATGGGAGAAGATATATCAAATGCAAAAATTCTTGGAACGGTAACAAGCATAGGACCAATTTCAGGAGTTCAAAATGTATATTACACTGCAAATGAAAATGCAACAGCAGATATAAATAATGTAGAAAATGGTTGGACAAGTGAATATATACAAAATGCAAAAAAATATTTAATAATAGCAGAAAACTTTAAACAAGCTGAGAACTTGAATTTTGCATATTATATGTATATGCCACAAGTTGTAGAAGAAGATGAAAGTTATGAATTAAAATATGATGTAATGGATAGTAGCAACGAAATCTTAAAAACATCAAAAATAACAATAAACCAAGAAGCACCAAGATATGATATTTATGAAGACGAAATAATAAGAGCAAATATAGTAATGGATAAAGAAAAAGCAGAGGTAGGAGAAATTGTAAAAGCTACCATAAATATAACAAATATTTCAGGTAAAGACTTAAAAAATATGAAAATAAATATTCCATTACCTAAAGCATTATCATTAGCATATAGAAATGTAATGAGTAGTGATCAATCTACACAAAACATATATATAAATGAAAAAGAAAATACATTGGATGTTTTGGCTATAAATATGGAAAATAATACTACAATTACAATAGAAATAAATGCTAAAATAGAAAAATATGAAACATCAAGTGAAAAGATACAAGTAAATATGAGTTATGAAGAAAGAGAAAAACAAATATCTAATAAAGTAGGAATTGTAAAACCTTCTACTATACAAACTACAATTACAAGTAATAGATTAGGTAAGACATTAAAAGCAAAAGAAGAAATAGAATACAAGGTTGAACTAAAAAATAATGGTGAATCATATGCAAATATAGATATAAATGTAACAAAAATGCCTGGTATTAGCATACAAAAAATAGAAGCTAAAAATATAACTACAGGAGTAACAAAAAGTGCTACTGCAGTAGAACTAGATGGAAAATTGAGTTCAATAGATATAGCTCCTGGGGAGATTGTACAAATAACTGTATTGGGAAGAGCAAGAGAACTTGATTCAAATACTACAAATACATTTAATATAGAGATTATAGGAGAAGACATTGATAATACAACTACAAGTAAATTAACTAATAATGTAAGTAGAATTGAGAAAGAAATAATAGTAGAAGAGAATAAAGCTGACAGTAGTAATGAGGAAAGTAATACTAATGAGAAAATAGAAAATAATACTATTTTAGGAATAGCATGGATAGATAAAAATAACAACGGTATAAAAGACAAAAATGAAATAGTATTAAAAGGAGTACAAGCAGTATTAATAGATACTAAAACTTCAAAAGAGGTTGCAAAAATAACAACTAATAGTGAAGGTGAATATGAATTTAAAAATGTAGAAAGTGGAAATTATGTTGTTGCATTTAACTATAATACAAAAACTTTCGCAGTAACAGATTATAAAAATGCAGAAATAGAAGATGAAATAGATTCAGATGTAATAAGCACTACACAAGACAATAAAACAGTAGCAAAAACAGAAGTGCTATCAGTAAAAGAAGGAAAAACAGAGAATGTAAATATCGGGTTAGTATTAAATAAAACATTTGATATGAGTATTAATAAAGGAATAACAAAGGTTACTGTAGATAATGAGCAAGGAACAAATACTTATGACTTTAATAATACAAGTATTGCAAAAGTAGAAATAGATGGTAAATACTTAAAAGGTTCAATGATACTTGTAGAATACGAGATTGCAGTTACAAATGTTGGAGAAATAGCTGGATTTGCAAAAGTTATAACAGATAAAATACCAGAGGGAATGAAATTTAATTCTGAATTAAATGAAAATTGGTATGAAGGTGAAAATGGAACATTATATTGTGAAGCATTAGAGAATAAAGAATTATTACCTGGAGAAACAGCAATTGTAAAATTGATACTAACAAAGGAAATGACAGATGATAAAGTAACATCTCCTAAAAACACTGTAACTTTACAAGAAACATTTAATGAATATTTAATAGAAGATAAAAAACAAGATAATAACTCATCAGAAGCAACTATAATAATATCATTAACAACAGGAAAAACAGAATCTTATGTATGGCTTGTATTACTAGTTATCGCCATAATAGGAATGGGAACATTTGGAGTAATAAAAATAACAAATAAAAACTCTTTGAAAGTTACTAATAAGGAAAGGAGAAAATAATATGGCTAAGAAAATAAAAATATTTGCTGTAATAATTGCTATAATTTTAACAATTATAGGAATAGCACTATTAATGAATAATGGTGAGACTATTGCAGTGGAAGGATTTCCTTATGTACAAGGCAGTACATACAGAATAGAAAGGTTATTGGATAATCCACAGTTATACTGTCTTAACCATGGAAGAGATTTCTATTTTGGAGATTACGAATGTTATGAAGTAAAAGAAGGCGATGCAATTTTAGCATATTTGGTTGCACATCAAACTAATAATAATAGGGATCAAAATACCGATCCAATTGCTAATGCTATATGGAGATATATGGGAAGCCCAGTAACTCCAGGTATGGAGGAGACAGCTGATAAATTAATTGAAGAAGCAAGAACTGCTACAAGTGCAATTAGTGCCTCAGGAAATAATATTCAATTAACAGGACCACAAAACAATCCAGTTGTAGAAGATGCTTCAGGGCGTGTAGGACCATATAAAATTACATATCCAACTGTAAATGGAAAAATGGTAGGAACAGTAACTATAAAAGTAAATGGTCAAACACTATCAAAGATACCAGAGAGTGGAAAAGAATTTTATCTTACAAAAGAAGATGGAATAAAATATGGACAGAAAAATGACATAACAGTTACATATGATGGTGAAACTTATACCTGCACATATGCTAAATTTACACCATTAGCTGCAGCTACTGGTACAGCGCAAGCAACATGTATGGGATGTGGAGTTACTGGAACAGCAACAGCACATGGAATAAAGAAAAATAATGGTACTGTAATACCAGATGGAAAAGGCTGGGTAATGAATGAATCTGTTACACACCAACCTGATTGTGAGAATCCTACAATGATGCTAAATCCAGTTTCAGCGCTTTGGAGATATGATGAAAGACCGTCTCCACATCATAGCGATTATAATAGTAAAGATTTACAAGACCTTATATTCATAGCACCAGAAAAAAAACCAATACATGAAGAAAAATCATTAGATTTCTGGGCAGGTAAACCTGAACTTAAAATAGATTTGAACAAAGAAAATACAATGGGTAAACCACTTTCAGAGGTACAATTTAAAGTAACAGTAGAAGGTGGAAAAATAGGGGATAGTACAACCTCTGAACCTCAAACTGTAGGTGGTAGAAGTAATTTTACAATTAAACCTGATGTGGGAGCTGAACATATAACAGTAACATTAGAAGAAATCTCAACACCAGAAGACTATATAAAATTGGATTCTCCAATAGTAATAAAATATGATTGGACAGGAGATAGATGGCAGGGCTGGTTGGAACAAGGTATAAAAGGTGAGAAGATAGAAGTTACAAGTAGTATGGGAGAGAGAAAATCTACTATTTGTATGGATACATCTGTACTAAAAATAATAAACAGACCAGTAATAAAGGTTACATTAGATAAAAGGGATCCACAAGGACAAGTAGTGGAAAATGTAGAATTTGAAATAGATGTTACTGGTGGTACTGCTGAAGAGTCTATAATAAAACATGGTGAAACTGTTATAATTAAGCCAGATGCAGGAGTAGAAACAGTAACAGTAACATTAACAGAGCAAGATCCAGGTGAAGAATTTGTTAAATATAAAGAACCAATTGTGATGACATTTGAATTCAATGGAGAAAGTTGGAATCTAGTGAAATCTTCTAAACCAGAAGATCCAGAAAAAGTAGAACTTAATACTACTACAAGTAATGATACTGGTGTAGTTGAGGTAAAAATAAACGCAGTAAACAGGAGACAGATAATTGTAGATTTTACTAAGGAAGATAATGGTGGAAATAAAATAGAAATGACATTTGATGTAACTGTTAGTGGCGGTACATTTGATAATGAAAGTACATCAAAAACAATTACAACAAATACTAGTAATGCAGAAGAATTAATTATTATACCAAATGGAACAAATGATGTAACTTTAACATTTGTAGAAAAGCCTGATGTTTATTACAAAGATTTAGGAACAATTGAAATTACATTCTCATATAGTGGAGGAGAATGGCAAGCAGTTAGAACACCAGATTGTGCAGAAATTGGTAAAACAACAAATGATGAGGGAATAATTGTATTTGAATTAACAATAGAAAACACAGCAATAATTCAAGAAGTTACAGTAACAAAAATAAACACATCTTACAATGATGAAAGAATATCTGGAATTACATTTAATGTTGAATTAGTAAATGCAAAGGATTCTTCAGGAAAAACTTATTTGACTCATGTAACAACTGATAGCAATGGACAATTAAATTTAGGCACATTAGAGGTAACTAATCCAAATGATCCTATAAGTATAATATTAGAAGAAGTTGGAGTTCCAAATGGATTGAATTTAAATTATAAAGGATTATATCCAAATGGTAAAGTTACAATAACATTCAACCATAAAGGATCAGGCTGTACAGTAAGTAATCCGAGTGTAGCAAGTGCAACATATAATAATGATAATGAAGTAGAAATAACAATTGAGAACGAAGTAACATTAGATTTATCTGGTAGAGTATGGAAAGATGGACAAACAGGATTAAAACCAGTACAAAGCCCAAATAATTTAGATAATAATGGTGAACCTGGTATACCAGGAGTAAAAGTATTATTAAAAGGTTATGAGGAAAGAGAAACTACAACAGATAGCAATGGTGGATACTCATTTAAAGATTTACCAGCAAGTGTTAATGGTAGTACAAATTATTATATTGAATTTGTATATGACGGAATTCATTATCAAGCAGTAACACCACATGTGGGAAATGATACAACAATAGATTCAGATGCTAATGAAGTAGATAGAACAGGATTTAATAATAAGTTTAGAACTATTACAAGAAACACTGCTACAGGAACAACAGGAGCAACTACTGCATTACAATATGATGTTAATGGAAATGATGCTATATTAAAAACAACAGATGCAAATGGAGTAGTTTTAGCAGATTTTGCAATGACAGCAACAACACAGCCAGATACATATAATGAAATAACTGCAGATATAGATATGGGCTTAGTAAAGAGAGGATTAAATTTATCAGCAGTAACAGAATTAGAACAAGCTGTAGTTACAATAAATGGAAAAAGTGCAACATATCCATATAATGAACTTAGAGGTTTACAACAAGATGAAAATGGTAACTTGATATTTAATGGTGAAGATATAAAGAATAATTTATTACAAAGAAATTTACAATATAATTTATACTTATATGCATCAGACTATAACTACAGAATGCATGACTATAGTCAAGTTCAAGCCTATGATAACGCTAATGTAGGAAGACCAGGAATGGCAAGTGGCGAAGAAATAAAAAATAGTCAAGATGAAGAACTAGATGTAACATTAACATATCAAATAGCATTAAATAATCATAGTGCAACAACATCAACAGTAAATGAAATAGCATACTACTATGATTCAAGCTTAGAAATTCCAAACAATTCATATAATGTTACACAAGTTAATATGGATGGAAAAACATATAACAAAATAATTATACCAGTAAAGGCAACATTAGATGGTCAAATTAATCAATCATTATTTAATATAACATTTAAGGTAAAGAAGACTAATAATGCTATAGATATAGGAACCGTAAAGACATGGGTAGAAATAATTTCATATTCAAGTACAGAAGGATGTATAGATGATAATTCTGCTCCAGACAACATAATAGAACATAACACTGAGGATGATTCAGATGATGCAAGAGGCTTAAATATTGCAATACAAAATGATAGTAGAACAATAAGTGGTTATGTGTTTGAAGATAGTAAACAAAGTAATGGTACAGGTAATGGACAATATAATTCTGGTGAAACAAAAGTTGATGGTGTAATAGTACAATTAATAGAAATTAAAGAATTAGAAAGCTTAGGAATAAAATTAGAATACATTTGGCAAGAAACTGTATCAGGATCTTCAGCAGTAAAAGTTTTATCATTAGATGGAAAATCTGTAACAACTCAAAGTGTTCAAAAGGAAGAAGGAAGATATACATTTACAGGATTTATTCCAGGTGATTATATTGTAAGATTTATATATGGAGATGGTACATATTTTGATCTAGATATAGATGGAACGCAAGCACCACAACAATCTATTTTACAATATAATGGTCAAGATTATAAATCTACAATAGATGTGGGATATGACTATCGTAGATTCGATAAGAATACATATTCTGGAGAAGCTTCAATGGCAAGGGATAATGAAGCAAGAAGATTGAGACAAATGGCATGGGCAACTGAAACAAATGGAAATAGCGATTTAAATATTAATACAAAAGATAAGCTTAAAGATTCATGGATGTGTGCAGAAACATCTAAAGTACAAATACCAATTACAGAAAATGCTGAAGACGTTGCTGCAGGTACTGCTACAGGAAATAATACAGAGGAGAGAAAACTTAACTTTGGTTTAGTAGAAAGACCAAATGCACAACTTATATTAGAAAAACATATAACATCCTTAAAAGTAACAAGTACTGATAATAGAACAATTGTTGATGTAACTACAGGAGAACCATATGCAGACGCAAACGGTAAAGTATATAATCAAGATAATGGAGGTTTAACTAAAGTATTAACACCTACTGCTACAGACAAAGATATTACAAACAGTATAGGACAATGGAACATATCTTATGATGTATCACAATATGGGGATATAATTGTACAAATAGGTTATACATATAATATTAGTAATGTAGGTGATAAAGACTATATTGGACAAGAGCTTAATGCGCTAATTGGTAATAATAAATTAAGTGATGTGTATACACAGGTAGCTAGTCAATTAGAAAACAATAATAGATTAGTTATGGCAAATGAAGGAATAATTAATGCAGTTATAGGCACATACTTGGGAAAAGTTTACTATACAGGTTCAAATCAAGGTAATTCTGATGTAGAAATAGGAATTCCACTAAAATTAGAGGACTATCTGTTAGCTGATAAACAATATTCAAATAATATTAATTTTGCAGAAAAGAATATAAATCCAAATTCTATTACACCAACAGAAAAGGTATATTGGAAGGATTCTACAAATATACAGAAAGTAAATGTAAAAGTATTAAACTCTGATGAATTTGAATTAAGAGGTGGAGAATCTAGAACATATAAGTTAAATACAGTACAACAAGTTGACCCAACAATTACAAGTAATTGTATATTCAATAGTTCTACAGCTCAGTTGGCTTTCGGAGAAACATTAACAAGTAAAACAGGTAGAGTTGCTCAAGATGCAAATAGAAATAATGTTTTATCAACATTAGCTACAGCTTCTGATGGTACAGCAGGAGGAGTTACAGTTGGTGAAGCTAGTGTAGTATATACAACAGATATCGCACCACAAAGTGATGAGTTTATTGCAGAAACAGTTCAGATTATACCAACATTTGGTGCAGACAAAGAAACACCAGTAATACTTATCGCATCAGTAACAGCAGGATTAGTAGTAGTAGCAGTTGGTATAGTACTAATTAAGAAATTCATAATTAAATAAGGTATCACTTGTTAAAAAGCCCTAAAAGCAAAGAATATAAAATTAAGTAAACCCACAATGTTAAATATTTATTTAACATTGTGGGTTTATTTGTATTGTAAAAAAAATTAAAAAGTATTAAATTGTAACAGCCTAAAGTCCGCATTATTCTGTTTATTTCATCAGGCTGAGTATCTAATATTTTTAAAAATACAGTAGCAATTTTAGGATCAAATTGAGTACCGCTATTTTTACTAATCTCTTCTTTTACAACATCTAAAGGTAAAGAATCTCTATATGAACGTCTAGATGTCATTGCATCAAATGCATCTGCAATAGCCGTAATTCGTGCTAAGTAAGGTATGTCCTCTCCTGCTAATTTACCAGGATATCCTTTTCCATCAAAACGCTCATGATGATGTTTAACAATAGGAATTATATCTTTAAAGATAGTAGCATTAGATAAAATATGTGCTCCTATCGCTGGATGATTTTGAATCTCTGAATATTCTTCATTGTCTAATTTGGTAGTCTTAAGTAAGATACTATCTGGTATACCAATCTTTCCAATATCGTGGAATAATCCTCCAATTCTTAAAGTTTTTAAATCTTCTTCTGAAAGAGATAATTGTTTTCCAATTAATTCAGAATATTCTGCAACTCTATCAGAATGTCCTCTTGTGTAAGAATCCTTAGCTTCAACAGTATAACGTAAAATTTCAATAGTTTCCATATATGCTGATTCCAATTTACTGTATGTAGATTGCAATTCATTATTTATATTTTTTATCAATTGCATTTGAGAAACAGCTTTAATTCCAGATTCAATTAAAAGTAGCAATTGACCAAACTGATCACTTTTTTCACAATAACCTTGAATATCTAATCTTTTAATTGTATCTAGTGGTGGGGCTAAGTCTTTATGTCCTGTAAGAAGTAAGATATATAAATCTTTATTAAACTTTCTAATTTCTTCAACAACTTGATCTCCATGAATAGGTGTCATTAAAAAATCTAAAAGCATTAAATCAAAATGCTCGTTTTTAACTTTTTCTATTGCTTCTACTGGATTAGTTACTCCTACAAAAGTATAGCCAGCTTTAGATAAAAACACTTTTAAAGAATCTAAAATACCAATTTCATCATCAACTGCTATAATTTTATATTGAGAGTTTACTTGTGGATGCATATTTTTACGCATAATTTTTCATTCCTTTCTAGACATTCAAATGCCTGTTATTTTAAAAATAAAAACTTTTAAATAAATTTATGTATACATTATATAATAAAAATAAAAAAAAACAAGTGAAATGAGCAAAAAAAGTAGAAAAAGCGAAAAATATATGATATAATTTCAAACATAACATAAAGTTCGTTTAAGGAGAAAAGTATGATTTTTAAAGATTATTATAAAATTTTAAATTTAGATACTAATAAAGTTACTGAAAGCGAAATAAAAATTGCATTTAGAGAACAGGCCAAGAAATACCATCCAGATATGAATAAACAAAGTGTGCAATCAGAAGAAAGATTTAAAGATATAAACGAAGCATATAAAGTATTATCAAATAGTGCAACAAGAAAAAAATATGATAGAACCTGGTATTCTAAAGTTGGGAGAAGAAAACAAAAAGCTGAGCAAAGTAAGAAGGAAAAAGGTCCTGGATTTAATGAATTCTTTAATGTTTTCTTTGGTGAAACAGAGAAACAGATTTTTAAAGAAAACAAAAATGTACCAATTAAGGGTGAAAATATAGATACGGAGATTAATGTAAAACTAGAAGATGCTTATTATGGATTAGAAAAGAAAATATCCTTAAGAACAGTAAAAGGTGAAATGAAAAGTTTTTCTGTTAAAGTACCTGCAGGGATTAGAAATGGTGAAAAAATAAGATTATTAGGACAAGGTAAACAAGGTATAAATGGTGGAAAAAATGGCGATTTGCTTATTAAGATAAATATTGAAAATAATAAGAAATTTAAACTACAAGGCTGTGATATTATAACAAATGTATATCTTTCACCATGGGAAGCGGCACTTGGAAAAACCATTAACATAGATTCAATAGATGAAAACTTTGCAGTAGATATTCCAGCAGGAATACAGAGTGGGGAACAAATAACAATACCAGATAAAGGATATAAAGATGGACAAGGTGGAAGAGGAAATTTGATAGCTGAAATAAAAACAGTAGTTCCAAAGCAACTAACTGAAGAAGAAGAAAATTTATTTAAACAGCTACAAGAAATTTCAACATTTAATCCAAGAAGTGAGTAATTAACAAATTTTCCAAATATATAATAAAATCTATGTAATATTGTATTGTTCACAAATAAATAATAAATTTTGTAATTGCTCTAATGCAGTGTCTTGTATTAGAGCAATTTCTAATTGTCTTGCAATTGAACAGTCTTTTAAATAAAAATCGCAAGTAGTTACTAAAGAAGATACAGTGGTAAATTCAATAGTATCATCATAAGGTTTTATTTTATTAAGTAAAAAGGAAACAATTTTATTCTTTAATATAGATACACATTCTGGGTATCTTTTTTCGAAAAGATAATTTTTTAAAGTTTGATTATCGTATATTGTCACCATTAATCCTCCTAAATCCATTTTTATCCTCTACAAATTCATCGCCAGTTGTTAAACTAACAGATTTGCGAGTAATTCGAGATTGAACAACTTTATTTTTTGTTTCTACTTTGTTAGTTAAATGAGGTGGAAACTTTCCATTCATAAGAAATTGAAAATGTTCCCATAAATTAGCGTTATTTCCTAAAGCTATATTATTTCTAATAATATCTCTTTGGCCTTTTAATATAGGCATAAGTATAGGTGTAGGGATAAATTCTCCATTCAAAATAAAATCTTCATTACCTTGATATTCTGGAATTATACATTCTCTGTTGTTTTGCCTGATTAGGTTAATCAAATCGTCTTTACTTACATGAAATCTTAAAGGCATATTAAATCCTTCAATATCAAATGCAAGTAGAGCCATTGAACTAGAAGAGGCAAGAGAATCTACATATTCTCCATTTATATAGTTATGTCTAACTAATCCCCAATTTTTACAAACAGGATTATCCAATAGTTTTTTTATTAATGGTTGAAGAACAGTATTTTTTTTAGAATATGCAAGCATTTCTAGATTAATTAAATACTTAGCAAAACAAAAATCTTCATAAAAATCATTATTCTCTAAGGAATCTGAGAAAAAGTTGTTATAATCTTTGCCAATAAAATTGTATAATTCGTTATAATAATCTGAATAATCTTTACGTAAATGAGGAATTGGTTTGCCTTCCTTTATTTCTTTATGTAATGAATCATTTAACTGTAGTGAATATGTATTACAAAATAATTGTCGTAGGTAATTAGCCTTTTGTAGTACAGCAATTAATTTTTCATTAGATAAGTTTAAATTGGTATTTCCATCAAAAAAATCATCCCATAGATTTAATGAATCAATACATAAAAAAGCAGAAGAGAGGCTATTACATTCTTTTGCAAATCTATTATTCCAAAAGGTGTAAAAGAAAGATAAATCTTGTATAGATAAACTTTTTAAATAATCCTCTGAAAAAACTTCTCTTAAACTAATGGTATTGGAATCTGTAGCATCATTTAAACTGTAATCTAAATCTTGAAAACCAAATTTTTGACTATTTTTTTTGTATAAAGACATGTATTCTTCTAAAAATCCTAAATCATTAAAGAAAGAATACAATACTTGCATGTCTTGAACTTGTAATTCTTGAACAGAAAGTTCTGCTTCTTGTTTGACTTGCTTTAATATAGCAAGTATCTTGTCATTTCTACTTTTTTGGTTTGAAATTGTGGAAGCAAGTTTTTGTACAAGTTTGTTATCAAAGGTAATACCTTCTTTGATAGAAAACTCCAAATAATATAATAATTTACATGCTTCTGTTAAGACTAGTTTTTGTGCACGTAATAAATTAGATGTATAGATAGGATCATCTTGTGCATTGTTTATGTTTTCTATAGCACTTTTATATAATTGATTTATCAAATTTGGATTCTTTATTATACTATCAATTGCTTGTAATTTATATAATAAAGAATCTGAATGTCCACGTTCAATAAAACTAAAATTGAAATTTTCTATAAATGATATAAATGCATCCTTTAGTTCTTCTCCATTATTTATGTTATATGAGTTCTTTAGAAAATTGAATAATCTATTACATTTATTAAAAAGTGTTTTTATTAAATTATTTATATCGTAATCGCTAGGATTATAATGTGTACTATTATAAAAAATTGTTTTATTTAGTCGTTGATTTAGCAAATTCATCACCATTTTAATTATACTATTTTTTGACATAAAAAGCAAGAAATAGCTGCATTAATGGCTATAGTAATATTATAATATAAATATATTTATTTATATAATTTCTTTATTCTTTCAATAGCACTTTTTTCCAATCTGGAAACTTGTGCTTGGGAAATCCCAATTTCTTCTGCAACTTCCATTTGGGTTCTGCCATCAAAAAAACGCTTTGATATTATTGTTTTTTCTCTACTATTTAATTTTTTCATAGCTTCTGCTAAACTCAAATTTTCAGCCCAATGCTCATCAGTATTTTTAGAATCTTTCACTTGGTCCATTATATAAATGCTTTCTGAACCCTCATTATATACAGGTTCTTGAAGTGATATTGGCTCCTGAATAGAATCAAGACTCACAACAATTTCCTCTTTATCTATGCCTAATTCTTTGGCAATATCTTCAATGCTAGGTTCCTTTTGCTTTTCCTTTAATAATTTTTCTTTTGTTTGAAGAGCCTTGTAAGCTAAATCTCTCATAGACCTACTTACTCTAATAGGATTATTATCACGTAAATGTCTTCTAATCTCTCCGATAATCATAGGAACTGCATATGTTGAAAACTGAACATTTAATGAAATATCAAAATTATCAATAGCTTTAATTAAGCCAACACAACCAACTTGAAATAAGTCATCTATATTTTCACCACGTCCATTAAAACGTTGAATAACACTTAAAACTAGCCTTAAATTACCTTGTATAAATTCTTCTCTAGCATTATTATCTCCATTTTTTATTTTTACTAATAATTCATTTTTTTGTGTATTTGTTAGAACAGGTAATTTAGCAGTGTTTA
>CANQXC010000006.1 GCA_947627785.1 uncultured Clostridia bacterium
TTAAACATTTTGTCAAGATATTAAACAGAAACATATTAATTAATTTGTATTTTTTTATTAGTAGGCAGGCAATAAACAAAGTTACAAACTTTTTTGCACAATAGCAACTATATCTGCTATATAGTCTCCCAAAACAGGTATATTAAGCCTAATTAGTCTTTGTAAAAAGTAAATTAAAATAGCAGAAATTAAAGTTATTCCAATACCTATTCCAACTCCCCTTGAAATTCCTGCTAATAAATTCCTCTTTATTATCTCTTTTTTACTTCCTAATACATACGAAATTTCAACTATCCCAGATTTATCTATCTTATTATTTATATCATCTATCTTCTCATTTATTTTTTTGTTAAACATAAAAACACCTAATAGTATTTTGGATTTTTTTTACTATATTATTCATAAAATTTTATATGTACATAACAATATAACCTTAAACTAATAGTTTAAGGTTATATCTCTAATTTATTGTATTATTTTCTATACTTGATTCTACTACATTTGAATTTCCTTCATTAGCTTTCTTCTCTTCTTCTATTAATTCTTCCAATTGCTTAATTAAGCTCTGTAATTTATCAATATCCTGCCCCATCAAGTCCCAATCATTACTTTGATTTGACTGGGTTAAATTGTTATTTGCTTTAATAATTTCGTCTATTAAATCTTCAATGCTATCTGTTTCTATCTTTATGCTTACTGCCTCCTGAGATAATAAATTTCCTAATGCTTCTTTTATATTATTTCCTATTGCAACTTTATTACCTGATGCCACTATCACTTTTTTAAGTATTGGCGATGTTTTGTTTTCATTCTGTAATACTTGGAATATTGGTTCTACATATAACAGTGTATTATTTATTGGAATTACTATTATATTTTTCTCTATCCTTGTACCCATAACCTCTATAGAACTTAATTCCGTGGAGATTTTTTCATCTTGTTCTATCAAGGTATCTAGTTGTAATGTTCCTAATATTGCTGCCTCTTTATTAAATTTATATAACTTTAAATTTTTTTCTCCATTTTCATTATATGTTCCAACTAAATATGCATTTATATTCTGTTTTTCATTTATTGTATATGGTAATACCAAACCTAAAGTAGCTTCTTTGCTATCTACTGTTTTTACCATAGTATAATATGGCTCAATATCTGTTCCTACTAATGTTGAAACTTTACTTGTATTCTCTTTTGCAGTATCCCAAACATCATCTGCTCTATAAAGCACCTCTGGTTGTACTTGATGATATTGCTTTAGTATTTCTGCTTGTATATTATATAAATATTTTGGATACACAAAATGTTTTGATACATCTTCTGGTATTTGCTCATTCAAGTCTTCAAATAAACTTGGATACATCCTCCAATATGCCATTATTATAGGGTCTGTTCTATCTGTTATATAGAATTTCATTGTTCCATCATAGCTATCTACTAAAACCTTTACTGAGTTTCTTATATAATTTATCTTTTTTAATGTTCCATTTGTCTGTACTAAGTTTGTAATTTGTGAATATGGATAGCTATCTGATGTTGTATATGCATCTATTACCCAAATTAATCTACCTTCATCTGTTATTATCATATATGGGTTTTTATCATATTCTAGATATGGCATAACTGTATTCACACGCTCTAATATATTTCTCTTTATAATTATGTTGCTTTCTTCTGTTATATTTGTAGAAAATGCTAGTTTTACATTTCTTTCTTTTATACCTAAAACTAATCTATCTAAAAAACCTAAATTTATTCCCGCTTGTCCATCATAAGTATTGTAGCTATTAGTTGTGCTTGTTAATGGATAATCGTATTCTATATTTTCATCCTTATTTATTGCTATTATTTCATTTGTTTGCAAGCCAAAATATATCCTTGGTTCTGTTATTCTCATATTCGCATCTGTTTCTACAAAACTACTTTTTAGATATTTTAGTCCACCTGTTTCTGAAATTGTTGAAGCTGATGTTACAATTGTTCCAAATCCATGTGTATATTCATATGTTTTGTTATTATATGTTCTAGTTTCATTACTTATAATTTCACGTGGAGATACATAAACTAATGTTCTTTTACCATTTACATCATATAAACCGTTCCTGTGTTGAGGTAAAAGTATAATATCCAAAATTTGTCTGATATTCTTCTAAGTGTGATAATGTTCTTGCTTTATTATATATATTTATATTTTGTATTACATCTGAATTTTGCTGTATATCTTCTGCTGTTATTGTTCCTGTGTTTTCAATATCTATTTCTTCTATATTAATATCATATGCTTGTTTAGTAAATTTAATATTAGTTTCTATATAGGCTTTTTGTTTGTCTAATTCATTTGGATTTATATATATCATATCTGTTAAAAATATTAATACAAACATTACTACTAAATATAATGGAATAAGTATTATATCATAAAAAGCCTTTCTATATTGACCTCTTTTACATCTTGTTAATGCTCTTATAGCACATATAATTATAAATACTGCAAATATTATATATCCCCATTTTTTTATAGTTACATCCATCAAGCCTGCTCCATATAATGCCGTTCCGTTCTTTGTTCCGAGTAAACTTTCCAACTACTACGTCTTGAGCCATAATTATTGCTAATAGTGATATTGCAATTATTATAAGAAATGCATTTACAATAATTTGCTTTAAAAAAGTATTCTTTTTTAATGTTTCCATATTTATACCTTGTTCAAAAAATTTATGAAAACATAATATATAATATGCTGTTATGTATATACACATTATCACCATTATAATTATAAAACTGTATAATAAAGCTTCAAAAAATGGCTTCTGAAAAACATAGTACCCTATATCTAGATTAAATATAGGTTCTGCTTGCTCAAAAGATGTTTTATTAAATGCAAGTATTGCTTTTTCTGTAATAAATTTAGAAAATAGTATTCCCGCTATTGTTGCAAATGCTAAGCTTATAGATTTATTTGGTAGTTTAGGCATTTCCTTCTTTTCTTCTTGGAAAAATTTCTTTAGTCCTCTTTTTATAAATAGTGTTGTTATATATGTTAATATATATATTAGAAGAAAACTAATAATAAATACATAAACTTTTTGCTCTAAATTATGTTTAAATATATCTACATATCTTTCCCCTATTCCAAGTATTTGTAAATATTGTCCTCTTATATCTATATAGCTATATATTGCAAATGCTATTATAAATAATATTACAAATATTACTCTTTTTTTCAGTCTCTTTTTCATCACTATCTCCTCTTATTTTATATAAACTATAAATACAACTACAATATGTTAGTCAATATTTAAGTATAAAAATTTAATATAGATTTTATTAAATGATTGCATTTACAAATTCTTCTGAATTAAATACCTCCATATCATCTATCTTTTCTCCAACTCCCACAAACTTAACAGGAATTGAATTTTCATTTACTATTCCAATTACTACTCCACCTTTTGCTGTTCCGTCTAGCTTTGTAAGAACTAGTCCTGTTATTGGAACTACCTCTTTAAATGCTTTTACTTGAAGAATAGCATTTTGCCCCGTTGTTGCATCTATTACCATTAAAGTTTCTTTTGAAGCTTCTGGTAATTCCTTTTCTATTACTTTACCTATTTTTAATAATTCATCCATTAGGTATTTTTTTGTATGAAGCCTTCCTGCTGTATCGCAAATTAATACATCCGCATTTTTCTCTTTTGTGATTTTTATTGCATCATATACAACTGATGCTGGGTCTACTCCCTCTTGTTTTTTTACTATATCAACACCAGCTCTATTTGCCCATATTTCAAGTTGTTCTACTGCAGCTGCTCTAAATGTATCTGCAGCTGCTACAACTACTTTTTTCCCACTTTTTCTTAAATTATTTGCAATTTTACCTATTGATGTAGTTTTACCTACTCCATTTACTCCTACTACTAGTATTACTGCTGGTGTGGTTTCTAATTTTAGCCCATTATCTTCTTTATCTAATATTTTTCTCATTTCTTCTTTTAGGACTCTTTTTACTGAATCTTCATCTTGTATTTTTTCTAGTTTTATTCTGTCCCTTAATTTTGAAATTATTTCTACTGCTGTATCTACACCTATGTCTGACATTATTAGTATTTCTTCTAGTTCTTCTAGTAATTCTTCATCTACTTTTCTAAAATTGCTAAATACACTATTTATTTTTTCATTTAAGGAATTTCTTGTTTTTCCTAATCCTTGTTTTAATTTATCGAAAAATCCCATTACTTTCTCTTCTTTCTATTTTTATGTGTTTTTATATTTAAAATATTATTTGTGAATATTTAAGTCTTTAATTTTGCTAAGTTTCTCTTACTTTATATTAATCTCTGTTGCATTATTTAAGTTCAAGTCTTCAACCGCTCTTTGTACATTATCAATTATAACCTTAATTCTTACTGTACCTTCCCCATTAAATGATACTGCTACATTTGTTTCATCTTCGCTTACTTCTTTTGATTCTACCGTAACTTCATCTACTTTTACTTCTAATTTTACTTTATTTGGTTTTATTGGAACTTCTTTATATTTAGTTTCACCTGTTTCCTCATCTACTCCATCCTCAACTTTCTCATATTTTGCGGTATATCCTATTAATGATGCAACATTTATATTTATCTTGCCTTTTTTCATTTCTTGATATTCATTTATTGTTATTGTTATTTCTGAGTCTTTATCAACTGAACTATTTGGAGATATACTTTGTTCAACTACTCCCTTGCCTTTACTTGAATCTGTAACTTTATATGTTGCTTTGTATTTTAATTTTGCTTCTGTTATTTTTGCCATTGCTTCTTCTTCTGTAAGACCTGTTAAATCTGGAACTACAACTTGTTCTATTCCCAAACTTACTTTTAATATTATTTCACTTCCAGCTAAAATCTCTTCATTTTCCGCTACACTCTGTTCTACTACTATTCCTGCTTCTACCTCATCATTATATTCTTCTACTACTTGTGGATTTAACCCTAAAGCTTTTGCTTCCTTCATAGCTTCGTCTTTTGTTTTTCCTGTCAATTTAGTTACTTTAACTATTTCTTGACCTTTACTTACAACTACATTTATTGTTGTTCCCTCTTTTACTGTAAAATCTTTTTGATATTTTGGATCTTGTGATATTATTTTTCCTTCTTCTATTTCTACATCATACTTTTCTTCTAATACATTTATATTTAAATTTGATTCCCTTGCCTTTGCTTTTGCTTCCTCAACTGTTAATCCTGAAAAGTCTAACAAAATAACATCTTTAGGTTTACCTGCACTTAACGCAAATAAAGTTATTGCTATTGTTGAGAAAAATACAACTAAACATATTACAATTATTAATATGATTTTTATTGCTTTATGCTCCTCTAAAAAGTTTTTAATTTTAGAAAACTTTTCATTTTTCTTTTTTCGAGGTTCTTTTTCTGCAGTTTGTGGCTCCTGAACTTCTATCCTTTGAGTTTTTGCTACTGTTGTTTCTGGATTTTTTATTATTCTATCTAGGTCTTGTATCATTTCTGTTGCAGACACATATCTCATACTAGGTTCTTTTTCCATAGCCTTCATTATCAAATCATTTAAGCTTTGTGGAATTGCTGGATTTAAGACTATTGGTTCAACTGGTTTTTCTTGCATATGCTTTAATGCCACAGAAACTGCTGTATCTGCATCAAATGGTACTTTTCCTGTTACCATTTCATATATAACTACTCCAAGTGAATATAAGTCTGATTTTGCATCTGTATATCCACCTTTAGCATGCTCTGGTGAAAAGTAATGTACTGACCCAATTGTTGTTCCAAATGCTGTTATTGTTGAATTAGATACTGCTTTAGCTATTCCAAAATCTGTTACTTTTGCAACTCCTTCTTCTGTTATTATAATATTGTGTGGTTTAATATCTCTATGGATTATGTTATTTCTATGGGCAGTCTCTAGTGCTGAAGCTATTTGTTTTGCTATTTTTACTGACCATTTCCAGCCCATTCTTCCATCTTCTACTATAATTTCTTTTAAAGTTTTACCTTTTATTAATTCCATTACTATATAATATAGGTTTCCTTCTCTGCCTACATCGTATACAGATACTATATTTGGATGTGCCAAACTTGCTGCTGATTCTGCTTCTATATTAAATCTTTTTATAAACTCATTATCTGTTATATATTCTTCTCTTAATACTTTTACTGCTACATATCTTTTTAATACTAGGTCTCTTGCTTTATATACTGTAGCCATTCCTCCGCTTCCTATTTTTTCTATAATTTCATATCTATTTCCTAGTAGTTTCCCCTCTAAATTCATCTTATATCACATTCCTTTCATTAAATACAGATTAAGAAAAGTATTTTTATCTATGTCTATTATTCGTTTTCGACTATAATTACTGTAATATTGTCTCTTCCACCTAACTCTTTGGCTTTTTTTATGAGATTTTCTGTTGCAGTTTCAGTATTTTGTTCTATAATATTATATATTTCTTGTTCAGCTATCATATTTGTTAATCCATCTGAACACATTAATATTATATCTTTAGGATTAAAGCCTTTTACCATTATATCTGGTTCTATTTGTTCTTCACATCCTAGTGCCTTCATTAGCATATTTTTCTTTGGATGGTTTATAGCCTCCTCCTTAGTTATAGTTCCATCTTTTACTAACTTTTGAACATAACTATGGTCAACAGTTATCTTTCTCATAATATTCTGCCTAATTCTATATATCCTACTATCTCCTATATGACCTATATATGCCCTATTATTATATATTAGACATACCTCCAATGTAGTACCCATTTGTTCTAATTCTTTTTTTTCTCTTGATTTTTCATATACAATTGTATTAGAATATTCCATTGCAAGCTTTATAAGCTCCATTAATTCTTCTTTTATATATACTCTTTCTTTATCGAAATTATCTTTTATATATTTAGCCGCACTATTACATGCTAAACGACTTGCAATCTCTCCACCAGTGTATCCTCCCATTCCATCTGCAAGAATACACAATTTATATTCATCATTCTCCTCTGATATATAAAATGCATCTTGATTTACTTGCCTTATAAGTCCTATATCTGTTTGTGCATATATTTTCATTTACTCACCTCTTTTTTTCTAAGTTGTCCACATGCTGCATCAATATCTGAACCTAATTCTCTTCGTATTGTTGCAACTATTCCGTGTTCATTTAAGTAATCTCTAAATTTAATTATGTTTTCATTAGTGCTTTTTGTAAATTTTCCATCCTCTATTTTATTAATTGGTATTAAATTTACATGGCATAACATTCCCTTCAATAGTTTTACAAGTGCTTCTGCATCCTTAATATTATCATTGTTATTTTTTGCTAATGCATATTCAAATGATATTCTTCTATTTGTTTTTTCTATATAATATTTACAAGCCTTCATCAATTCTTGAATATTGTATAAATTATTTACTGGCATCATTTTACTTCTTGTCTCATTAGATGCACTATGAAGAGATATTGATAATGTACACTGTATGTTCTCATCTGCTAACTTATAAATGTTAGGAACCAATCCACTCGTTGAGATGCTAATATGCCTTGCTCCCATATTTATTCCTTTTGGATGATTTAATAATTTAATTGCCTTCATTACATTATCATAATTATCTAGAGGTTCTCCAATCCCCATAAATACTAAATTTGAAATTTTTATATTTTCATCTCTTTCTATTGCTAAAAGTTGCTCTACAATTTCTCCTGCTTCTAAATTTCTCGCAAATTTTACCCCTGTTGATGCACAAAACTTACAACCCATCTTGCAACCTATTTGTGTAGATACGCATATTGTTTTTCCATATTTATATTCCATCAAAACTGATTCTATTGCATTATTATCTAAAACATCAAATAAATATTTTTTTGTTCCATCTTTTGATTCTTGTTTTCTTATTATTTTAAAAACATGTAAGTCAAAGTTTTCTTTTAGCTTTTCTCTTAAACTTTGAGACAAATTAGTCATATCATCAAAACTTGTAACATTCTCTTTATATATCCACCCAAAGATTTGTTCTGCCCTAAACTTTTTTTCTCCGTAATTCCTCCATTTTTATTTTGAGCTCATCTAAATCATAATTCTTTATATTTTCTTTTAACATATATTTCCTTCTATTTCTTAAATTTTTACGAGTATATTTTACCATATAACTAAAATTTATACAAGCATACTAACAAAAAAATCCGCAAACTCGCGGATTTTTTGTTTAATATGCTTAATATTAATAACAACTTTTGTCCTTTTTTTATTATACTCCAGCTGCAGAGAATAACCATCCTCCCATATAAACCTGTATCATTGGAACTAATACTACTAATACTACAAATATCAATACTATTCCTACAAATACTGCTATTATTTGTGGCAATACCTTTATTATTCTTTTTATAATAGTATCTATATCTATTTGCATATAATTATTTAATTTTTCCATCATTTCTGCTAAATCTGTTTGCATTCCTATTTTTAACATTTCTGTAATCATAGGCGTTGATAAGCCTGATTGTTCAAATGGCTCTATCCATGATTGTCCTGCCAATATATTATTTATTGAACTCTCTATTAATGATAACATTACCATATTATTTGATATATTTCTACTTGTTTCTAGTGATTCTTGAATTCTTTGTCCATTTCGTAAATTTAACAATATTGATTGTACTAATCTTGAAAAATCTATTGCATATATCAGTCTTCCAAAAACTGGCATTCTATATTTGAATAAATCAAAATTGTATTTTCCTTTAGGTGTTTTTATATAGAATACAATTGCTGCTGTTACTGTTAAGATTATTAATACCGGTATATACCAAATTTCTGTCAGTGTATCTAAGAAATTAGAAAACCATACTGTTAATGGAGGTAATTGGTCCTTTGAACCAAATTGATCAAATACTCCCTGTATTAATGGTACTGATATAATTGTACCAATAACTGCTAAAAGCATTAAGCCTATAAATTGTGCTAAATTTGGTATTAATATTTCTCTTAATTTTTTATTCATAGCCTCTGTATCTTCTAGATACTCTACTGCATACTGTAATGAGTTTGTAAGTGATCCTGATAACTCTCCAACTTTTATCATATTAATGTATATAGGTGGAAATACTGAATCATAGTATTCCATTGTAGTATACATATTTTCTCCAGCCTCTACTCCTAATAGTATATCTTCTATTATTTCCTTTAATAATGGATTTTCTATTGTCTCTATAACTGTTGTTAATGCATGTATGTTGTTAAAGTTTGCTTTTTTCAATAAATAAAAGTTTTGAGTAAAAATTAAAACATCTCTTTTCTTTATTGCTCTATTCTTTTTTATAAAATTCATTGTTTTTGTAATGAAATTTTCTCGTTTATTTAAATTTTGTTCTATTTGTTCTGCTCTTAATTGTTTCATTACACTATTACTTGTCTCTATGTTTCTCTTTTGTTTTTGGACTGCTTTTTCCTTCTTTCTACTCACTAATTTTATTGAAATGGGATACATTCCATTTTTCTTTAATTTGTTTAGCAAGTCCATTTTATTGGCTGCATCTGTTTTAAATGTAACAATATCACCTGCTTGGTTTGCAGCTTTGTATCGATATGTAGGCATATGTGCATTCCTCCGTTCTTTGTTCATTAATGTTATTTTACTTAAGTCATTTTCATCTTCATCTGCATAATAGTTCTATTTAATACCTCTAAGTTCTTTTCTTCTAATTGAGCTTTTGCTTGTTCCAAAGTTATATTATTTTTTACATATGCTTCAGCAAGTGAATTTATTAAGCTTATATTTCCTTTACCTAGATTACTTTGTATTGCATCCTCTAATTCAGATACACTAAATTTTTCCTTTCTTATACAACCTGCAACCATATTATCTACCACCATAACCTCTGGTAATAAAACTAAGTCTCCCTTTGTTCCTCTTATTAATCTTTGTGAAATTATTAATTTTAAAAGTGATGATAATAAGAATTTTACAGACATTTGGTCTCTTATTTCATAGAAATTAATTATCCTATCAATTGTTTCTGCACAAGATTTTGTATGTAATGTTCCTAAAACTAAATGTCCTGATTCTGCCATATCTATTGCTGCTTCCATTGTTTCTTTATCTCTAATCTCTCCGAATAACTAATATATCACAATCTTCTCTTAAAGCATTTTTTACTCCATCTTTATATGAAAGAACATCTTTTCCTCTTCCTACTTCTTTTTGTACAATTAATGATTTTTTTGATACATGTTTATATTCTATAGGTTTTTCTAAAGAAAGTATTTTCTTTTTTTCATTTTTATTAACTTCATCAATCAATGCATTTAAAGTTGTAGTTTTTCCTGAATTTGTTTTTCCTGTAACTAATATTAATCCATTAGGTTGATAAATCGTTCTTCTTACAACATCTGGAACTCCTAAATCTTCAAATGCTGGTAATTCATTTTTTATTAATCTAAGTGTTACTACTGGAACATCATCTGCTGAAGAAATATTTCCTCTAAATCTAACATTGTCAAATTTATATGAAAAATCTAATTTTTTTGTTAATTTGTATTCTTCATCCTTCTCAAATTTATATGAAAAGTCTAATCTCTTCGTTAGTTTGTATTCTTCATCTTTATCTATTTGTCCCCTTACAAAGAAATCATATATCTCATACATATCTTCTTCGTCTAATACCTTCTCATCTTCTATTTCTTCTAAAACCCTAGTTACTCTTAACATAGGCTTTCTTCCCTCTACTAAATGAATGTCTGAAGCATTTCTTTCTATTGCTTCTATAAAAATTTTGTCTAGATTTATCATAATAAATATCTTCCTTTCATAGTTTATGTATTAATTTGAAAAATTTTTCAAACTTTTTTTCTTTTGCAACTAGAATATCTTAATCTTTTTATCAATCTCTTCTAGCGTAGTTATGCCTTGAAGAACTTTTTCTATACCGTCAACTACTAATGGTCTATATCCCTCTTTTATCGCACAGTCTCTAATTTTTATATTTGATTCTCCTTGTGTTATTAGCTCTTTTATTTGATCTGTCATTGTCAAAATCTCAAATACACCTGTTCTATCAAAGAAACCTGTATCGTTACACTCTTTACATCCAACTGGTGTATAAGTATATTTGTCAGTAAAATCTATATCTATATCATATTTTTTCAAATGTTTTGTTATTAGTTCCTTTTCTTCCTCTGTAAATTCTCTCTTTTTAGCACATTTTTTGCAAACTTTTCTTACCAATCTTTGTGATATTGATGTTGCAAGTGTACTTGCTATATCATAATTTGATATTCCCATTTTTCTTAATCTTGTAATAACCTCTATTGAATCTATTGTATGTATTGTTGACAAAACATAATGTCCTGTTTGTCCTGCTTGCATTGCAATTTCAGCAGTTTCCTTATCTCTAATCTCTCCAAGTAATATAATATCAGGATCTTGTCTTAATACTGTTCTTAATGAATCTGCAAATCTTAATCTTTCTGATATTTCAATTTGATTTAAACCTGGTATTCTAATTTCTACTGGGTCCTCTATTGTAGTTATATTTATATTTGGTTTATTTAAATAATCTATTAAACTATAAAGTGTTGTTGTCTTTCCTTCACCTGTTGGGGCTGCAATTATTGTTATACAATTTCTTTTATTTAAATTCTTCTTTATTTCTTCATCTGATTTATTAAATCCTAACTCTGCTAATCCTCTTATGTCCATATTTTTCTTTAATAATCTTAAAACAAATTTTTCTCCATATATATTTTTTTGTGAAGAAACACGAATATTATAATCTGGATACATAATAATTCTACCATCTTGTGACTCTTGTTTTTCCTGAAACATATTTGATATTGCTTTTAATCTTCCTATTATTTGTGCTTGTCTTGTTTTCTTTATTTCTGTAACTTTTATTAATTCTCCATCTACTCTATATCTTACTCTAATAGAATCTTCTAAAGGTTCTATATGTATATCACTTGCTCTTTTTGTCATTGCAGATTTAATAATACTATCAACTAAAGTTGTTGCATCTTCACCTACATCAATATTTGCTGAATCTGATCCCTCTAAAGCATTTAATACCGATTTTATATTTTTCTCAAAGGTTATGTATTTCTCCATTGTAAAACCTTTATTAATCATTATTAATCTAACTGTTTCTGTAGCTTGCTCTGTAGTATTATCTGAAAAACATACTTTTATTTTGTTTCCATCTATATCAAATGGTATTGCCTGATATTTATTTGCCATATCTAAAGAAATGTATTGTTTTACATTTATTGCTACATCTTCAATTGAAAGCATAATTGTTTGCTCATCTAATATCTCTCCTAATACCTCTAAAAGCACATATTGATCACATAAATTTAAAATATTAATTATTTCTATAATCTTTTTATTAGGATTTCTCCTTTGATATTCTAATGCCTTATCTATATCCGCCTGTGTTAATATTCCTCTCTTTACCAACTCAATTCCAATTGGTCCTCTTCTTTTTGAATCCATATCACTAGACTCCTTTCGTTTTACCTTAAGTATTAACTATTTTAATTATAATATTTTTTTATTTATTTTTAAATAGATTTTATTTACTTTCAAAAAAGTTACAAATTTACATTAATTTAGCAATTCCTTTATCTCATTTAAATTTGCTTTTTTTAACCTAGTCATTGTTGTTGTATATTTTTTTTCTTGTAACTTATTTTCTACTGTTACTGTTATTATTTTTATTACATCTAAGTCCTTTCCTTCCATATCTGCATATTTTTCCACTTTTATTGCTACCTTATATGGTGTTGTTAATTCTTCAACTGTTCTCCCAGCACTAACAGACTCTTCTTGTTTATCATTTATACATTTAATTAAATTTTCTTCTGTTACACTTTCATAAGAGCTTTTTTCTGTAAATTCAAATATTTTTGTAATAAGCTCCATTTGTCTACTATATATTTTAACTTGCGTTATTTCAAGGATTATATTTGTAATTAAGGATATTATTATACCAGCAAATAATAATATTATTAAAGTTGCTATCATCGCATCTGATATAATTATTCCATTCTGTTTTTTTAACATTTTTTTTATCATATTTGTTATCCTTCCTTTTTGGCATAAATTCAATGTAACAAGAACAAATATCTACATATATGTTTAAACTTAAAGTAAACATATTTCATATATACCAACTACCATAAATATTAAAAATGCAATTATTTTACTCTTATCTGTTGATTTTTTTGCATTATTTACATATGTTATAAATAATATAATTAGTAGATATATAATATATCTATAAATATTAGTATCCAATATGTATAGATATATCATATATATTATCTCTACTATAATTCCAAAATTGAATACTGATTTTTGTATTTTTTTATACTCTTTAAATATTCCTATCACAATAAAAACTACACTAAAAAATAGAACTCCAAATACTAAAGCTGCAATTTTTGTATATTCTATATTTAATATATCTATATTCAAGTAAATTGCATATAGCAAAAATATTATACCAGATAATATTTCTATAATAATATATCTTGGTCTAATTTTTTCTTTGCAATATCTGCATTTTCCACCTAAAAATATATAACTTAATACTGGAATTAAGTCCCAAAATCCTAATTTATGGTTACACTTTGGGCAATATGACCTAGTGTGTGTTATATCTTGTTTTAATGGTATTCTATATATTGCTAGTGTATAGAAGCTACCTAATACTACTCCTGTTATAAACATATAAATATAAATTATTGCATTCAATTTTATTTTTCCTCTCTTATATAATAGGCATATACATTATTTATAATGCATATGCCCTTTTAGCATTATTTAGCTATAAAATTTAGGTAGTAGGATTTGTTATCATGTTATTATAATAATTAACTATGTTATCTACACCTGTCTGTCCACCATGTTGGATTGTCTCGTCAAGATTATTTTCTGTATCTTGTGCATTTTTCCATTTTTGTGCACCTTCACCTGCTTTATCAAATAATTGAGTTTGGAATGCTACAGATATAGTAACAATAACCAAAATCAACATAACAATTATTGTGATAACTAATGCTATTAATGTAATACCTTTTTCTTCTTTCATCAATTTCACCCCCTTCATTTTATAATAATTTTTGTATATATTTAATTTAATAAATATTACCTAAAATTATTTTACCTCATTAAAGAATTGACCTTGGTTGCTGTTATTGGGTGAATCTTCTTGTGTTTTGTTGTTTTCATCTTTTGTATTACTATTTTCATTACTATTACTATTTTCATTATTATTACCATTTTCAACTGATGAAGATGTATTAATTGGTGCAAATGGATCTGTTTTTCCTTTATCATAACCTGTATACTTTTCCGCATAATCTAAGTCTGCTCCATCTACTTTATAAGTTTGAATTATATTTTGCTTTTCAGCAGTTTCTATTGTTTCTTGTAATTCTTGAGTCATTTCTTCCGGTAAAACATATCCAGATACTTTACTTGGTACTTTTTTATTTGTTGGTACATATTCATAAAGTAATATTCCCAAAATCAATGCTATTGCAATCATTAAAAGTATTATTATAAAAATTTCTTTTATTATCGATTTCATCATGGTTTTCTCTCCTTAATAATTGTTCTTGTTGAGTTTTCATTTTATTAATCTTCCACTGTTTCTACAATTCCTTCTACATTTACACCTTCTACCTCAAATGTAGCTTTTAAACTATTTGTTCCCGCATTTGTTTTATCATCTCCGTGATACTGGTACTAAAACAAAGTCTTTTATTTTGAAACTTAACATATCATCATTTTCTATATCATATATGAAATCTGTTATTGATATATATTCTCCAATTACAGTAAAATCTAATTTGTTATTATCAGATACATCTAGCTCTAAATATACTTTTTCTTTTTTAGCATAATTTTGTAATGTTATCCATAATTTTTCTATTCTAAATTGTTTTATTGTAGTTACTCCTAATTCTAAATTTTCTGCAAGGTATGCCGTCTTTGCTAAATATCTTTCTTTTACTATCTTTAAATCCTCTATTGATGTTTCAACAGATACTATGCTTTCTGGATACTGTTGGTTATTTAAATCTTTTGCTACATTGATTTTACTATCTAGGTTTTTATTTAAATCTTGTATATCGCCTATATTAATATTTTGCCAATCAAATATTGTTATTTTTCCCATAATTATAAAATAAGCTAATACTATGAGTAGGATAACTAAAACTGAAATTAAAAACTTTCTCATTTTTTCCTCCATTCATGTTTAATATGGCAATTCTCCACTTATAGTTATATTTATTAAATCATTTTGCATTCTTCCATCTGATGTAGTTATATTTACTAATATTCCTTCCTCTTCTAAAGCTGCCTTAAAATATCCTAATTGGTCATATTCTTCTGCACAAGCTCTTATCTCTATATTTTTTCCACTACTATTTTCTACAGCTAATAGCTGAACTCCTTTTGGAACATTAAACCCAATTCTAGTTAATAAATTAGGAATTGCATTCTTGCTTGAATAATCCTCTGTTACCTGTGAGGTTGCTTCATCAATTGATGCAATTGCATTTTCGTATTGTGAAACTCTGCTGTTTATTGTTCTTGCATAATTTAAAACTCTTGAAATCTCTGTTTGAGTAGATGCAATAATCTCATCAGTTTCGTCTATCTTTTGATTTATCTGCTTTGACACCATGTCCGTCATAACAATATAACATGCCATTATTATTATTACTCCAGCACCACCTCTAAGTATCATTTTTTCAGTAGTGTCTAGTCGAGCTTTCATTGTTTCTTTAAAAGATCGTTTTGGTTTGTCCTTGTTTCCTCCTCCTATTTTTACATCACTATTTAATTTCTTAACAATTTCTTCCCAAACTCGTCCTTTGTTAGTAAAGTTATTTGCTTGTTTTTTCTCTTGTAAGCCTTGTAATGCCAATGCTATAGCTGAATTCACTTCAATATAATCTTTAATATTTATTTTTACACTTGTTTTTTCAACAAAATATGGAACCAAAATTTCACATTTTTTATCTATAAAACTTTCTTGGAATAATAGGTCCAAATTGTTAATTATAATTCCCATTCCTGTTATGTATATATTATTTATATCAATTCCATTATTTGAAATTGTTTCTCTTACTTTTGAAATAATATCAAATAATACTGTTATTATATCTTCTAAGTATTCATTTCCAGCAATTTTTAAATTTTGTCCTGTTCTAGTATAAACTGTAGTATTTTTACAGATTTCATATGCCTTCTTAACTGAACTTTCTTTTTCTGATATTGTTTTTAATATATTGCCCATTCCATTTTCAATTTTATCAATTTTATAAACTCTTCCATTTACTAGTGTAGTTATTTCTGTTTGCTGCTCAATATTTACTATTACACAATTATCTTGTGTAGCAGTTCTGTTTATTTGTTGTATTGTTGTTGCTATAGGTGACATATTATTTATTTTATACTTGTCAAACATTTGTAATCGTTCTACAACATTTACCTTATCTGTATAAGTATATATAACCCTAATTTTATCTCTATCTTCTAAATTAAATGTCTTTATTTTTCTATACTCTGTTGCATTCTTGTTTTTACCGTTATTGTTACAGAAAAATTCAAATTCTGTATCAATTGCTTTCTCTAAATCCTGTTGTTTTAATAACTTAAATAGATTTGAATATGTATAGTTCTCTTTATTTATATTTATACTGATAGGTATTTTGTAGCTAAATGTTTCTTTTATTATTTGGTCTATAACTTTTTCTATATCTAAATCGTAAAATTTAACTCCATATGCTTCTACTTTATAATTGTTATGGTCTTTAGAAACTTTAGCATATTTTATTATATTATCTTGTATATATATACCTAAACAACTTTGCATTTTCTCTCTCCTTAGTTTTCATTATTAATTATATTTTAAACTATTTTCGAGCATAGTCAATAATTATGTCGAAAATGTAATATTTTTGTAATATTGTTGTAATATTATTTTCCCTTTTTTCACATTTTTTTGCAGTTTTGCGTATAATATATATTTTTTTAGATAAAATATTTTTATAATTATAATTATTGCTAGAATGGAGGTATGTTTGATTATATGAGTACAGAAAAACATTTAAGAGTAACTGGTTCATCTGATGTTTCTTGGAAGGATGCCATTGTTACAACAATTACTGAAGCTTCAAAAACAATAGATTATTTATCATCTGTTACAATTTTAGAACAAAAAGCAAAAATTGATGGCAATAAAATTGTTGAATATTATGCAACTATGGATTTATCATTTAATATTGATGAAAATAGGGGGTGATTTACATTGGCACAAATTAATACTAATAAACAATATCAAGAATATGTTAATCAAAAATCTCCTAATTCTCCTATTCTCAAAAACTGTTTTAATAGTTTCTGGGTTGGAGGTTTAATTTGTACAATTGGTCAAGTTATAATGGAGATTTGCAAATATAGAGGTTTTGATACTGATACAAGTGCAACTATTGTATCAATATCCTTAATCTTTTTAAGTGCTTTTCTAACTGCACTTAACCTTTTCAATAAAATTGGAAAGTTTGCTGGTGCGGGTTCTCTTGTTCCCATTACAGGTTTTGCAAATTCTATTGTTTCTCCTGCTATGGAATATAAGTCTGAAGGATATGTAATGGGTGTAGGTGCTAAAATGTTTACTGTTGCAGGACCTGTACTTGTTTATGGAATTTCTACATCTATTTTAGTTGGAATTGTTTATTTTATTTTTAATATACGGACTTTAAATTTTAAATTAAATAAATATTTTTTATTAAATTTTGTGCTTTATACTTAGTTTTAAGTGTAATAAATGAAGATTTACTATTTTTAAATTTTTTACTTAAATTTAAGTATCACTAAGGCAAGAAAGGAATGATACGTATTTATGAAAAGGTTTGGTTCTCAAAGTATTAAATTTGATAATCCAATTAGCATATTAGAAACATCTTCTATTGTTGGTCCTAAAGAAGCTGACGGACCTCTTGCAGAATATTTCGATAAATGCTTAGAAGATGAATTTTGGGAAGAAAAAACTTGGGAAAAAGCTGAAAGTAAAATTATAAAAGAAACTGTTAATATGAATATTATGAA